>NZ_CP193665.1:1800000-1977500 GCF_051106265.1 Streptococcus sp. KHUD_015 | reverse complement strand
TGATTTTTTCACTAAGAGGACACGGGATTGTTCCCGTATAGACTATTTTGGAGGATTACCCAAGTCCGGCTGAAGGGAACGGTCTTGAAAACCGTCAGGCGTGTAAAAGCGTGCGTGGGTTCGAATCCCACATCCTCCTTTTTTATTAACGCGGGATGGAGCAGCTCGGTAGCTCGTCGGGCTCATAACCCGAAGGTCGTAGGTTCAAATCCTGCTCCCGCAATAAGGCTCGGTAGCTCAGTTGGTAGAGCAATGGATTGAAGCTCCATGTGTCGGCGGTTCGATTCCGTCTCGCGCCATTTATATATTTTGGAAGGGTAGCGAAGAGGCTAAACGCGGCGGACTGTAAATCCGCTCCTTCGGGTTCGGGGGTTCGAATCCCTCCCCTTCCATTTTACGGGCATAGTTTAAAGGTAGAACTAAGGTCTCCAAAACCTTCAGTGTGGGTTCAATTCCTACTGCCCGTGTTAATAGAATTATGGCGGGTGTGGTGAAGTGGTTAACACACCAGATTGTGGCTCTGGCATGCGTGGGTTCGATCCCCATCACTCGCCTATTTTATATTATTGGGGTATAGCCAAGCGGTAAGGCAAGGGACTTTGACTCCCTCATGCGTTGGTTCGAATCCAGCTACCCCAGTTACTATTTGCCGGCGTGGCGGAATTGGCAGACGCGCTGGACTCAAAATCCAGTGTCCGCAAGGACGTGCCGGTTCGACCCCGGCCGCCGGTATAGTATAGAACTAGGAACGTAGTTAATCTTCGTTCCTTTTTTGTATTATTTTATGGTATAATAATAGTTATTCAAATTTTATTTAGATTAAGAAAGTGTAGGATAGTATGTCTCGTTCTATCGATTTATTAAAACATCGGTATTTGAAAAATATCAAAGAAAATCCTGAATTGTTTGTCGGGATTGAGCTGGAATATCCTGTTGTAAACTTGGAAGGGGATACTGCAGATGTTGAAGTTATCAAGGAATTATTCCGATATTTAGTTTCTGCTTTGGATTTCGATGTTGAAAAGGTAGATTATTTTGGCAATCCTATCCAGTTAGTGAATCCAGTAAGTCAGGATGCTATTTTATTTGAAGTTTCCTATACTACGATTGAGCTTGCATTTGGTAAAGTTGAAACGATACAAGAAGTTGAAGAACGTTTTAGTATTTATATGGAAGTAATCCAGAAGAAGTTAGCTGAATCAAATCATGCTATTGTTGGCTGTGGTATTCATCCCAACTGGGATAAAGATGAGAATTGTCCAGTGGCTTATCCACGCTATCAGATGTTGATGGATTATTTGAATTTGAGTAGAAATGTGACTAAATCAGAGTTGCATCATTTCCCTGAATATGGTGCTTTTATCTGTGGGAGTCAGGTTCAGCTGGATATTTCAAAATCCAACTACTTACGGGTGATTAATGCTTTTACTCAAATTGAAGGGGCTAAGGCTTATTTATTTGCCAATTCTGAGTTTACAGGGGCGGATTGGGATACGAAAATTTCAAGGGATATTTTCTGGGAAGAATCGATGCATGGTATCTATCCAGAAAATGTCGGAGTCAATGCTAGGCTCTTTAAAGATGAGGATGATTTTTTTGATTATCTAGATCATTCTGCAATTTTTACTGCGGAACGTAATGGACAAACATATTATTTTTATCCGATTCAGGCCAGGGACTATTTGGCTACATCTGAAATCCAAGCATATGCTCTGAATGGGGATGAGATTCTTATTTATCCTCAAGAGAAGGATTTTGAAACTCATCGTAGTTATCAGTACCAAGACTTAACGACTCGCGGAACGGTTGAGTTTCGTAGTGTGTGTACTCAACCTCTTGATAGAACCTTCGCTTCAGCAGCTTTTCACTTGGGATTATTGGTTAATTTAGATAAGTTAGAAGCTTACTTAGGAACAGCACCTTTCTTTAAAGAATCTGGGCGAAATTATAAGTTTTTAAGACGACAATTTTCTAAGAAAAAGCTTACAAAACAGGAAGAAACTGCGATTATAGAGTTTTCCAAAGACTTACTCCTGCTAGCTGAGGAAGGACTGGAGATGAGAAATAAGCAAGAAATGACCTACTTACAGCCTTTGAAAGAAGAATTGAATCTATAATTTCTCTTATAAAGGGAGAATTTTCTGAAAAATCATGATATAATGGTAGAGACTATAGATAAAGGATAGAGAGTAATGACATTAGTTTATCAATCAACGCGTGATGCGAAAAATACAGTAACTGCTAGCCAAGCTATTTTGCAAGGTTTGGCGACGGATGGTGGTTTATTTACACCGGTTACTTATCCAAAGGTAGATTTGGACTTTGACAAATTAAAAGATGCTTCTTATCAGGAAGTTGCTAAGTTAGTTTTGTCAGCATTTTTAGATGACTTTACAGCTGAGGAGTTGGACTACTGTATCAACAATGCCTATGATAGCAAGTTTGATACTCCAGCTATAGCACCATTAGTGAAATTAGACGGGCAATATAACTTGGAACTTTTCCATGGTTCAACAATTGCTTTTAAGGATATGGCCTTGTCTATTTTGCCATACTTTATGACAACAGCTGCTAAGAAACATGGCTTGGAGAACAAAATCGTCATTTTGACAGCGACATCTGGTGATACTGGGAAAGCTGCTATGGCAGGATTTGCGGATGTACCTGGTACTGATATTATCGTCTTTTATCCAAAGGATGGTGTCAGCAAGGTTCAAGAGTTGCAAATGACCACTCAGACTGGCGACAATACTCATGTTATCGCTATTGATGGTAACTTTGACGATGCGCAAACAAATGTGAAGCATATGTTTAACGATGTGGCTCTTCGTGAAAGATTAGCGGCCAACAACTTGCAATTTTCGTCAGCTAACTCTATGAACATTGGTCGTCTGGTGCCACAGATTGTCTATTATGTTTATGCTTACGCTCAGTTGGTCAAGACTGGTGAGATTGTGGCTGGTGATAAGGTCAACTTCACAGTACCAACAGGAAACTTTGGAAATATCTTGGCTGCCTTTTATGCTAAACAAATCGGTCTTCCAGTTGGTAAATTGATCTGTGCTTCAAATGACAACAATGTTTTGACAGACTTCTTCAAGACACGTGTTTATGATAAGAAACGTGAGTTCAAGGTAACAACTAGTCCATCTATGGATATCTTGGTATCTTCAAACTTGGAGCGTTTGATTTTCCATCTTTTGGGTAATGATGCGGTTAAAACAGCTGAACTCATGAATGCCTTGAATAGCCAAGGTCAATATGAGTTGACTAATTTTGATGCAGAGATTTTGGACCTCTTTGCAGCTGAATATGCGACTGAGGAAGAAACAGCGGCAGAAATCAAGCGTGTTTATGAGTCAGATTCTTATATCGAGGATCCACATACGGCGGTTGCCTCAGCAGTTTATAAGAAATACCAAGCTGCTACTGGAGATGTAACTAAGACAGTGATTGCTTCAACAGCTAGTCCATACAAGTTCCCAGTGGTTGCAGTAGAAGCGGTAACAGGAAAAGCAGGCTTAACTGACTTTGAAGCCTTGGCTCAATTACATGATATTTCAGGAGTGGCAGTGCCGCCAGCAGTTGATGGGCTTGAAACAGCTCCTGTTCGTCACAAGACAACAGTGGCAGCTGCTGATATGCAAGCAGCGGTTGAGTCTTATTTAGGACTTTAAGACAGAAGGAGTAAACTCGGTTGGGAAGCCAACTGAGTTTCTTTTCATCAGGAGGACGGATTGTTTAAGAAAAATAAAGACATTCTTAATATTGCCTTGCCAGCTATGGGCGAAAACTTTTTGCAGATGCTCATGGGGATGGTGGATAGTTATCTGGTTGCTCACTTGGGCTTGATAGCTATTTCGGGTGTATCAGTAGCTGGCAATATTATCACGATTTATCAGGCGATTTTCATCGCTCTGGGAGCTGCTATTTCCAGTGTTATTTCAAAGAGTTTAGGGGAGAAGAATCAGTCTAAGCTAGCCTACCATGTGACTGAGACGTTGAAAATTACTTTACTATTAAGTTTCCTTCTGGGATCTTTGTCCATCTTCGCTGGGCAAGAGATGATAGGACTTTTGGGGACGGAGAGAGATGTAGCTGAGAGTGGTGGACTCTACCTATCTTTGGTAGGCGGTTCGATTGTTCTCTTAGGTTTAATGACTAGTCTGGGAGCCTTGATTCGTGCAACGCATAATCCACGTCTGCCTCTCTATGTTAGTTTTTTATCCAATGCCTTGAATATTCTTTTTTCAAGTCTAGCTATTTTTGTTCTGGATATGGGGATAGCTGGTGTTGCTTGGGGGACAATTCTATCTCGTTTGGTTGGTCTTGTGATTTTGTGGTCGCAATTAAATCTACCTTTTGAGAAACCGACTTTTGGTTTAGATAAGGAACTATTGACATTAGCTTTGCCAGCAGCTGGAGAGCGGCTCATGATGCGGGCTGGAGATGTCGTGATCATTGCCTTGGTCGTTTCTTTTGGAACGGAGGCAGTGGCTGGAAATGCAATCGGAGAAGTCTTGACCCAGTTTAACTACATGCCTGCCTTTGGCGTTGCTACGGCAACGGTCATGCTGGTAGCTCGAGCAGTTGGAGAGGATAATTGGGAAAGAGTAGCTAGTTTGAGCAAGCAAACCTTTTGGCTTTCTCTGCTTCTCATGTTGCCCTTGACGCTTAGTGTCTATGCCTTGGGCATACCACTGACTCATCTCTATACGACTGATTCTCTAGCGGTGGAGGCTAGTGTGCTAGTGACACTTTTTTCACTACTTGGTACTCCTATGACGATAGGAACAGTTATCTATACAGCAGTATGGCAGGGTTTGGGCAATGCTCGGCTTCCCTTTTATGCGACAAGTATAGGAATGTGGTGTATCCGCATTGGAACAGGATATCTGATGGGGCTTGTTTTTGGTTGGGGCTTGCCTGGTATTTGGACCGGAACCCTTTTGGATAATGGTTTTCGCTGGTTATTTCTACGCTACCGTTACCAGCGTTATATTAGATTGAAAGGATAGGAAATGCAAAAAACAGCTTTTATTTGGGATTTAGATGGGACTTTATTGGACTCTTACGAAGCGATTTTATCAGGGATTGAGGAAACTTTTGCTCAGTTTTCTATTCCTTATGATAAGGAGCAGGTGAGAGAGTTTATCCTCAAGTTTTCTGTGCAAGATTTACTGGAGCAGGTGGCAGAAGAGCGAACTTTGGATGCGGAAGTACTAAATCAAGTGCGTGCCCAGAGTCTTGCTGAGAAGAATGCTCAAGTAGTCTTGATGCCAGGTGCGCGTGAAGTGTTGTCTTGGGCAGGCCAAGTAGGGATTCAACAGTTTGTTTACACTCATAAGGGAGATAATGCTTTTACTATTCTAAGAGACTTGGGTTTGGAATCCTATTTTAAAGAGATTTTAACCAGTCAGAGTGGCTTTGCGCGTAAGCCAAGTCCAGAAGCGGCTAACTATCTGTTAGACAAGTATCAGTTGAATCCTGACAATACTTATTATATAGGGGATCGGACTCTGGATGTGGAATTTTCCCAGAATAGTGGGATTCAAAGTATCAACTTTTTAGAGTCGACTTATGAAGGAAATCATAGGATTCAAGCGTTAGCAGATATTTTCCGTTTTTTTAAGGCTGAGCGATAAAAAGATTGTGTCAGTTTTGTGACAGAGACCTAACAAACTATTTCAAGTAACCGAGTTTGTTACAAGGAATAGACAGTTCTGTTAAATAGGCCCGAGAGGTCTTTTTTTCTGCATTTTTTGTGTTATGATAGACAGGTACTCATTTGAAAGGAATTTGAAAGAATGAAGAAAAGAATATTATTAGCCTCAACAGTAGCCTTGTCCTTTGCCCCAGTATTGGCAACTCAAGCAGAAGAACTTCTTTGGACTGCACGTAGTGTTGAGCAAATTCAAAATGATTTGACTAAAACGGACAACAAAACTAGCTATACCGTTCAATATGGTGATACCTTGAGCACCATTGCAGAAGCCTTGGGTGTAGATGTCACAGTTCTTGCGAATTTGAATAAAATCACGAATATGGACTTGATTTTCCCAGAAACTGTTTTGACAACGACTGTCAATGAAGCAGAAGAGGTAACGGAAGTTGAAATCCAAACTCCTCAAGCAGACTCTAGTGAAGAAGTGACAACTGCGACAGCAGATTTGACAACCAATCAAGTGACGGTTGATGATCAAACTGTTCAGGTTGCAGACCTTTCTCAACCGATTGCAGAAGCTCCAAAAGCGGTAGAAACTACAAGTACAAAAGAAGTAGCATCAAGTTCAGAAGTTACAGAGACAGTGATTGCTTCAGAAGAAGTCGCGCCATCTACAGGAAATTCTGTTTCAGAGAAGCAAACAGCCGAAACAAGCAATGCAGTTGCAGAAGCAGCTCCTCAGGCAACGACTCCAGCTGAGAAAGAGGAAACACAAGCAAGCCCTCAGGCTGAGTTAACAGTGGAAACAACTACAACTCCAGTAGAAGAAAAAGCAATAGAAACAACTGCAACAAGTTTAGAAGAAGTAAAAGAAGTAGCATCAAGTGAAGCTACACCAGCAGTTTCTACTTATCAACCAGAAGAGGTGAAAACAGTTTCAACAACTTACGCGGCTCCAGCTGCGCCCGATTATGCTGGACTGGCAGTAGCGAAATCTGAAAATGCTGGCCTTCAACCACAAACAGCTGCCTTTAAAGAAGAAATTGCTAACTTGTTTGGCATTACATCCTTTAGTGGTTACCGTCCAGGAGATAGTGGAGATCACGGAAAAGGTTTGGCTATCGATTTTATGGTACCAGAAGGCTCAAAACTAGGGGATAAGATTGCGGAATACGCTATTCAAAACATGGCCAGCCGTGGAATTAGTTACATTATTTGGAAACAACGTTTCTATGCTCCATTCGATAGTAAATATGGACCAGCTAATACTTGGAACCCAATGCCAGACCGTGGTAGCGTGACAGAAAATCACTATGACCACGTTCACGTTTCAATGAATGGATAAATCAGACTTTGTAATATCATTTTGACGAATGAGATCTAGCTTTCGTGATAGAGAGCGATTCTCGTTCGTTTTTTTCTTTGTCATACTCTTCGAAAATCTCTTCAAACCACGTCAGTTTTATCTGCAACCTCAAAGATGTGCTTTGAGCAACCTACGGATAGCTTCCTAGTTTGCTCTTTAACTTTCATTGAGTATCAATATGAATGGAAAATGGGAAGTTACCATTTTGCAATGATTGAAGCATGATTCTTGCAATTTATTTTACTTTGCATTATGATTGACTAATCAACTATTGATGAGTCAATCGAAAAGAAGAAGACATGATAGAGATTCAAGATTTACTTTATCAACTCCGCTTGTCTGAGCAAGCGAGTACGCAATTGTTTGAAAAAAGGCTTGGGATTAGTTTGACACGGTATCAGATTTTACTGTTTTTACTGGAGAATTCTCCCTGTAATCAAATAGCGGTTCAGGAGCGTTTGAAGATTGATCAGGCTGCTTTGACCCGACATTTCAAAATTCTGGAAAAGGAAGGTTTGGTGGAGCGTCATCGTAATCCTGAAAATCAGCGGGAAGTGTTGGTGGAGGCTACGAAGTATGCCAAGGACCAGTTAGTGATGAATCCGCCTCTGCAGCATATCAAGGTTAAAGAAGCGATGGAAAGTATCTTAACAGAGTCTGAGAGAACAGAGCTCAACCGTTTATTAAATAAATTGGTTTTGGGTATTGAGAATATAGAAATTTAAGGAGAAATAGATGTCAATTATTACAATCATTTTAGCAACGATCGTTGCTTTGGAGCATTTTTACATTTTTTATTTGGAAAGTATTGCAACGCAATCAGAAGCGACTAGTCGTGTCTTTAACATGGATAGGGAAGAACTGGCTCGCCCGTCGGTAAGCTCATTGTTTAAAAATCAAGGGATTTATAATGGTCTGCTAGGAGTTTTTCTCTTGTATGGGATTTATTTCTCACAGAATTTAGAAATTGTGACTATTTTTGTCCTGTTTGTGATAGGTGCTGCGGCTTATGGCTCTCTCACAGCAGATAAGAAAATTATTTTGAAGCAAGGTGGACCAGCTATTTTGGCCTTGATTAGTATTTTACTCTTTAAATAAATTTGAAAGGCGGTACTAGTCTCGCTAGTCCTTTTCACTCCAGAATAAGGGAAATATGTTATACTTGTTTTTAAGAAAAAAGTCTCATTGAATTAGTTTTGAGGAGTTAGAAATGAAAGTATTAGTGACAGGTTTTGAGCCCTTTGGAGGGGAAAAGGTCAATCCAGCTTTGGAGGCCATTAAAGGTTTACCAGCTGAAATCCATGGTGCTGAGGTCCGTTGGCTAGAAGTGCCGACAGTCTTTCACAAATCGGCCCATGTATTGGAAGAAGAGATGAACCATTATCAACCTGACTTTGTCCTTTGTATCGGCCAAGCAGGTGGAAGAACTAGCTTGACGCCTGAACGAGTGGCCATTAATCAAGACGATGCACGCATTCCTGATAACGAAGGTAATCAACCGATTGACCTTCCCATTCGCCCAGACGGTGCCTCTGCCTACTTTAGTAGTTTGCCGATTAAAGCGATGGTTCAAGCTATAAAAAAAGAGGGATTGCCGGCCTCTGTTTCCAATACAGCAGGGACTTTTGTCTGCAATCATTTGATGTATCAGGCCCTCTATTTGGTAGAAAAGAAATTTCCACATGTTAAGGCAGGTTTTATGCATATTCCTTATATGATGGAACAGGTGGTAAATCGACCTACTACCCCAGCTATGAGTTTAGTGGATATTAGGCGAGGGATAGAAGCGGCAATCGGCGCCATTATCGAACATGGAGATCAGGACCTCAAGTTGGTAGGTGGAGAAACTCATTGATAGAAAAAAGCTTGAGGGAAAACCTTCAAGCTTTTGGACGTTTTCGAGCCAGGACTGCTCTGTAAAAAATCATTTTATTGATTTGAATGTAGGGTAGGAGTGAGAAACTAGCAATTCCAAAGGTAATCCAATTGAGGAAGTACCAAGGAAGGAGTTGTAAGTCTAGGACGAAACGCTGGAACTTGTAACCTTTCATCAGGAAACGGCTGGTTTTAAGGATTTGTCCTGGTTTGGCTTGTCCCAAGGCTAGGGTGTCACAGAGGAGAAATTCTACCTGAGAATAGGCATAGTATTGTGGAATATAGAGACTATTTCCGACAATCATCAAGAAGATACTTGCTAGAACGTAAAGTCCAAAGGTCATGAGGAAGCCTTCAGTTTCAACTGATGAGAGATCCAGATTGGGAAACTCAGGATGAAGGACAATGAATTTCTTTGCTAAAAAGCTACTGTAAAAGAGGAAGTAAATCCCGAGTAAGCTAGGAATACTCCATAAGAAGAGATAGAAACGTTTGAGAAGGAGAGTCAAAAAGGTTTGTGAAAAGTGCTCTTCGTTAAAGAGAGTGAGACTATTTTTGACGGTTAGTTCTGTATCAGGATTCTTTATGAGTTTCAGTGTTGTATAGACGGAACTAGTTAGAAGAATAGCTACGATAAAGGAGACTAATAGAGGAAAAAGGTAGGCTTGGAATACATGACCAAACACGCTTAAAAAGGATTGCTCTAAAATAGACTCGTTGATGCGCTCTAAGGGATTAAGGAAGCCAGACAAGATGACCAGCATGCTAGGTAAGAGATAGACGAGAAAGAGGCGGGGATTTTCAGCCTGAAATTGTCTGGCCTGCAGACGAATGGTTTTTAAATCAATTTTTGGGTATTTCATTCTCTCATTATACACCATAGTTCGTGACAGTTCCAGCTTTTTTTGATAAAATCATACAGTATGCCCTTGGGCACAAAGTATGAACTGGGACTGTTTTTCCCAGCTTCGGAGGTAAAAAATGTCAGATTCACCAATCAAATATCGTTTGATTAAGAAAGAAAAACACACAGGAGCTCGTCTGGGAGAAATCATCACTCCCCACGGTACCTTCCCGACACCTATGTTTATGCCAGTTGGGACACAAGCAACTGTCAAAACTCAGTCACCTGAAGAATTGAAGGAGATGGGTTCGGGAATTATCCTGTCAAATACCTATCATCTCTGGCTTCGTCCTGGAGATGAACTCATCGCACGCGCAGGTGGTCTCCACAAGTTCATGAATTGGGATCAACCAATCTTGACAGACAGTGGTGGTTTTCAGGTTTATTCTCTAGCAGATAGCCGCAATATCACAGAAGAAGGCGTAACCTTTAAAAACCATCTCAATGGGTCTAAGATGTTCTTGTCTCCAGAGAAGGCCATCTCTATTCAGAATAATCTGGGCTCAGACATCATGATGTCCTTTGACGAATGTCCTCAGTTTTATCAACCTTATGACTACGTTAAGAAATCAATTGAGCGTACCAGCCGTTGGGCTGAGCGTGGTTTGAAGGCTCATCGTCGTCCGCATGACCAAGGCTTGTTTGGAATTGTGCAGGGAGCAGGATTTGAAGACCTGCGTCGCCAATCAGCTCATGACCTTGTCAGCATGGATTTCCCAGGCTACTCTATCGGTGGTTTGGCAGTGGGAGAAACCCACGAGGAGATGAATGCGGTTTTGGACTTCACAACCCAACTGTTACCTGAAAACAAACCTCGCTATCTGATGGGTGTGGGAGCGCCAGATAGTTTGATCGATGGAGTGATTCGCGGGGTGGATATGTTTGACTGTGTCTTGCCGACTCGTATCGCTCGTAACGGTACCTGTATGACCAGTCAAGGACGTTTGGTTGTCAAAAATGCTCAGTTTGCTGAGGACTTTACGCCACTGGATCCTGAGTGTGATTGCTACACATGTAAGAACTATACACGTGCCTACCTTCGTCACCTCCTCAAAGCTGATGAAACTTTCGGTATCCGTTTGACTAGCTACCACAATCTTTACTTCTTGCTTAACCTGATGAAGCAAGTGCGACAAGCCATCATGGATGACAATCTCTTGGAATTCCGTGAGTATTTTGTTGAAAAATATGGCTATAATAAGTCAGGACGTAATTTCTAAAATGGAATTGATATAAGCTAAAAATCCTAAGTTTTCTCTTGGGATTTTTCTTCTTTTTTTGATAGAATAAAGTGTACAATGAAAGGGAGAATAAACTCGTATGCGCATTAAATGGTTTTCCTTGATAAGGATTACAGGTTTACTACTGGTACTCTTGTATCATTTCTTTCAGACCATCTTTCCTGGAGGTTTTTTCGGGGTAGATGTCTTTTTCACATTTTCAGGATTTCTGATTACGGCTCTACTTATCGAAGAATTTTCTAAAAACTATGAGATTGATTTGATAGGATTTTTTAGAAGACGTTTTTATCGGATTGTGCCACCTGTGGTTTTGATGGTCTTGGTAACCATGCCCTTTACCTTCCTAGTTCGCCAAGACTATGTTGCTGGAATTGGCGGTCAGATTGCGGGTGTCTTAGGCTTTATGACCAACTTCTATGAACTCCTAACAGGTGGGAGTTATGAATCTCAGTTCATTCCTCATTTGTTTGTTCATAATTGGAGCTTGGCCGTTGAGGTGCACTACTACATCCTCTGGGGCTTGGCAGTTTGGTTCTTATCCAAACAGGCTAAATCAAATGGTCAGTTGAAGGGGATGGTTTTTCTCTTATCAGCTGCTGCCTTCTTGATTAGTTTCTTCTCCATGTTTATTGGTAGTTTTCTAGTAACCTCTTATTCCTCTGTTTACTTCTCCAGTTTGACTCATGTCTATCCATTCTTTTTGGGAAGTATCCTAGCAACTATCGTAGGCGTTCGTCAGACTACTTCCCTAGTTAAGCAGTTGGATAAAATCTGGGATTTACGCAAGACCCTATTGATTTTTGGAGGAGGTTTTGGCTTCCTACTCATTTTGACCTTCTTTGTCAAATTTACCTATCTCTTTGCCTATCTTATTGGCTTCTTGCTTGCCAGCCTTGCAGCCCTTGCTATGATCCTTGCAGCGCGTGTCTTACATGAAAAGACACCTAACGTGCAGGAGCCAAAGATGATTAGCTTTTTAGCAGATACTAGCTATGCGGTTTATCTCTTCCATTGGCCTTTCTATATCATATTCTCACAGTTGACCTCAAATCTTTTTGCTGTGTTACTGACTTTGATTTGTTCTTATGGATTTGCCAGTCTTTCATTTTATGTATTGGAACCTTGGATTGCAGGTAAGAACACACCTATTTTACAAACCCTTCGTCCCCTGCCTTATATTCACGCAATTCTTGCAACAAGTACAGGAATCTTAGCCTTCATTGTCTTCTTAGTGACTTTGCTGGCACCACAAGTGGGAGCGTTTGAGACAGATTTGACTGTCAATGGTTTGAAGCAAGCTGCAACAAATATTGGCCAGACCAAGGTGATGGCAGAACGAGCAGAAGCTGATAGTTTAGGAATTGCTGATGGCACTATGTTAATTGGTGACTCAGTGGCTTTAAGGGCAAATACAGCCCTGCAGACAGCCCTTCCAGGAGCACAGATTAATGCACAAGTTAGCAGGACAACTAAGACCGCCAATGAAATCATGCTAAATAATGGGCAGAATAAATTTCTACCAAAGATGGTAGTTATTGCAACTGGGGTAAATAATCCTGAAAATTACAAGGAAGATTGGGACAGTATCGTGAAAAATCTTCCTAAGGGCCATCATATGATTTTAGTGACTCCTTATGAGGGAGATAAGACAAAAGAGACCTATGCCATCGTTGAGAAGGCTGCTGCCTATATGAGAGAATTGGCAGAGAAGACTCCTTACATCACGATAGCAGATTGGAATCAAGCTGCTAAGGAGCATCCAGAAATCTGGGCAGGAACAGACCAAGTCCATTTTGGAAGTGACAATAGTAAGATTGAAGCAGGAGCAAAATTGTATGCAGATACCATTGCCACAGCCTTGCAAACAGCTCAAGACAAACCAGTCAAATCTAAATAACTTGTATTTAAAAAGAGAAGAGTTGGAGAAATCCAGCTCTTTTAAAATATCTCTAGAAAATAGGTCTATACCATTTACAAATAAAAAAGAAAGGTTTATAATGTAATTGACATAATAAATTATAGAATCAATCTTTTAAGGAGGTTAACATTATGCCTAGCTATATTAAAGCGGATCAGTTTTTCTACCCACACGGAGTTCGTCGAGGTGGTTACTTGGAACTTGTAGATGGCAAGTTTGGGAAACATGTAGAACAAATTCCTGAAGGAGCAGAGGTCATTGACTATACAGGATACAGCATTGCGCCAGGACTTGTGGATACCCACATTCATGGATTTGGTGGTGTGGATGTCATGGATAATAACATCGAAGGTACCCTTCATACCATGAGTGAAGGACTCCTCAGCATGGGAGTGACCAGCTTCTTACCAACAACCTTGACTTCCTCTTACGAACAATTGCTTGCGGTAACAGAAAATATCGGTGCTCGTTATCAGGAAGCAACTGGAGCTAAGATTCGTGGTATCTATTTTGAAGGGCCTTATTTCACAGAGAAATACAAGGGGGCTCAAAACCCTGCTTACATGAAAGATCCTCGCATGGATGAGTTTCGTGCTTGGCAAAAAGCAGCAAATGGTTTGCTAAATAAAATTGCCCTTGCGCCAGAGCGTGAAGGTGTAGAAGACTTTGTTCGTACGGTTACGGGCGAAGGTGTGACGGTTGCTCTTGGACACTCAGATGCGACATTTGAACAAGCTAAAAAGGCAGTAGATGCTGGGGCTAGTGTTTGGGTACATGCCTACAATGGAATGCGTGGGTTGACGCATCGTGAACTGGGTATGGTTGGAGCCATGTATCAATTGCCACATACCTATGCAGAGTTGATCTGTGATGGTCACCACGTGGATCCAAAAGCCTGTGAAATCCTTATCAAACAAAAAGGAACAGAAAATATTGCTCTTATCACAGACTGTATGACAGCTGGTGGATTGGAAGACGGTGACTACATGTTGGGAGAATTCCCAGTAGTAGTTGCCAATGGAACTGCTCGCCTCAAATCGACAGGTAACTTGGCAGGTTCTATTCTCAAACTCAAAGATGGTTTGAAAAATGTTGTCGACTGGAACATTGCCTCTCCACACGAAGCAGTCATGATGGCCAGTCTAAACCCAGCTAAATCTGTTCACATCGATGATGTTTGTGGACAAATCCGTGAAGGCTATGACGCAGACTTTATCGTACTAGATAAAGATTTGGAATTGGTAGCAACTTACCTAGATGGTGAGAAACGTTACCAAGCATAAGAGAGGAAGCAGAAGTTAGAGACTAGCTTCTGCTTTTTTATCTACATTGCTTTACCGATAAATGAAAAAGTTAAAAAAATCACAAAAACTTGAACAAATAAATGAAAAGGATTACAATTTTATTATAAAGGAAAAGTAGAACCTGCTTGCAGCGTATCTATTATTGATTCAGGACCAGTTGAATTGGCTTCTCTTTTATAGTGATATGAAATGAAATCTGAACAAATTGATTAGGAAAGTCAAATTAATGTATAGAAACATTTTAGCACCTATAACGCACTATTCTAGATTCAATATACTGTGGCAGATTAATTCTACTCGCCAGCTAAATTGATTATGGTGGACTTAGACGATAACCGCTTGGAAACTGCTTTATCATTCGGTGCGACTCATAAGGTTAATTCTTCAGACCCTGAAAAAGCCATTAAGGAAATTTATGATTTGACAGATGGTCGTGGTGTAGATGTTGCTATCGAAGCTGTTGGTATTCCTGCAACATTTGATTTCTGTCAAAAGATTATCGGTGTAGACGGAACAGTTGCCAACTGTGGTGTACATGGTAAACCAGTTGAATTCGATTTGGATAAACTTTGGATTCGCAACATCAATGTAACAACTGGTTTGGTATCTACAAATACCACTCCACAATTGTTGAAAGCACTTGAAAGTCATAAGATTGAACCAGAAAAATTGGTAACTCACTATTTCAAACTCAGTGAAATTGAAAAAGCCTATGAAGTTTTCAGTAAGGCAGCAGACCACCATGCAATCAAGGTCATTATCGAAAACGATATTTCTGAAGCCTAGGTAGTGACAAGATTTTGGAACACAAGCAAATAGAAATTCAGTCATCATAAGATGGCTGGATTTTTTATCAAGAAATTAAGAAATGAGCATATTTCTTTCCTTGTCTGGCGGAATTGGTTATAATATACGGTACAAAGGAATGAATGAATATGTATCGTGTTATAGAAATGTACGGAGATTTTGAACCTTGGTGGTTCTTAGAAGGTTGGGAAGAAGATATTGTAGCAAGTAGAAAATTTGACCAGTATTATGATGCTCTCAAATACTACAAAACTTGCTGGTTTAGATTGGAACAAGAATCCCCTCTTTATAAAAGTAGAAGTGACTTGATGACCATTTTTTGGGACCCAGAAGACCAACGCTGGTGTGATGAATGTGATGAGTATTTACAACAATACCATTCTTTGGCTCTTTTGCAGGATGAGCAGGTTATTCCAGATGAAAAACTACGCCCAGGCTATGAAAAACAAACAGGTAAGGAAAGGCACCGTTCTTGCCGTATGAAATTAAAATAGAGGAAAAGTAACTTTTTTGGAGTTGCTTTTTTTATTTTTCCAAATCTTTGCGAATAGTATAGGTGAGGAGGTAAGTATGGTTCAAGAAATTGCACAAGAAATCATTCGTTCGGCCCGGAAAAAAGGGGCGCAAGACATTTATTTTGTCCCCAAGTTAGACGCCTATGAGCTTCATATGAGGGTAGGAGACGAGCGCTGTAAAATTGGTTGTTATGATTTTGAAAAATTTGCGGCAGTCATCAGTCACTTTAAGTTTGTGGCGGGTATGAATGTAGGAGAAAAGCGACGTAGTCAACTTGGTTCCTGTGATTATGCCTATGACCAGAAGATGGCATCTCTACGTCTATCTACTGTAGGCGATTATCGAGGACATGAGAGTTTAGTCATTCGCTTGTTGCACGATGAGGAGCAAGATTTACATTTTTGGTTTCAGGATATTGGAGAACTGGATAAGCAGTACAGGCAACGGGGACTCTATCTTTTTGCTGGTCCAGTCGGCAGTGGTAAGACAACCTTGATGCACGAATTGGCTAAATCAATATTTAAAGGACAGCAAGTCATGTCCATCGAAGATCCTGTTGAAATCAAGCAGGACGACATGCTTCAGTTGCAGTTGAACGAAGCAATCGGGCTAACCTATGAAAATCTAATTAAGCTTTCCCTACGGCATCGTCCTGATCTCTTGATTATCGGAGAAATTCGTGACAGCGAAACGGCGCGTGCAGTGGTCAGAGCTAGTTTGACAGGTGCGACAGTCTTTTCAACCATTCATGCCAAGAGTATTAGAGGTGTTTATGAGCGCCTGTTGGAGTTGGGTGTGAGTGAGGAGGAATTGGCAGTCGTTCTGCAGGGAGTCTGCTACCAGAGATTAATCGGGGGAGGAGGAATCGTTGACTTTGCAAACAAAGACTATCAAGAACACCAGCCAACTAGCTGGAATAAACAGATTGACCAGCTTCTTAAAGATGGACATATCACAAGCCTTCAAGCTGAAACGGAAAAAATTAGCTACAGCTAAGCAAAAAAATATCATCACCCTATTTAACAATCTCTTTTCCAGCGGTTTTCATCTGGTGGAGACCATCTCCTTTTTAGATAGGAGTGCCTTGTTGGACAAGCAGTGTGTGACCCAGATGCGTACAGGCTTGTCTCAGGGAAAATCATTCTCAGAAATGATGGAAAGTTTGGGATTTTCAAGTGCCATTGTCACTCAGTTATCCCTAGCTGAAGTTCATGGAAATCTCCACTTGAGTTTGGAAAAGATAGAAGAATATCTAGACAATCTGGCCAAGGTCAAGAAAAAATTAATTGAAGTAGCGACCTATCCCTTGATTTTACTGGGATTTCTTCTCTTAATCATGCTGGGACTGCGTAATTACCTACTACCACAACTGGATAGTAGTAATATTGCCACCCAAATTATCGGCAATCTCCCACAAATCTTTCTAGGCATGGTAGGGTTTGTTTCTCTGCTTGCCCTTTTAGCACTAATTTTTTATAAAAGAAGTTCAAAGATGCGTGTCTTTTCTATCTTGGCCAGAATTCCCTTCTTTGGTATCTTCGTTCAAACTTATCTGACAGCTTATTATGCGCGTGAATGGGGGAATATGATTTCGCAGGGGATGGAGTTGACGCAGATTTTTCATATCATGCAGGAACAAGGTTCCCAACTCTTTAAAGAAATCGGTCAAGATCTGGCTCATGCTCTCCAAAATGGTCAGGAATTTTCTCAGACGATAGGAACCTATCCTTTCTTTAGGAAGGAATTGAGTCTCATCATCGAGTATGGGGAAGTCAAGTCTAAGCTGGGGAGTGAGTTGGAAATCTATGCTGAAAAAACTTGGGAATCCTTTTTTACCCGAGTCAATCGCACCATGAATTTGGTGCAGCCACTGGTCTTTATCTTTGTGGCTCTGATTATCGTTTTACTTTATGCGGCAATGCTCATGCCCATGTATCAAAATATGGAGGTAAATTTTTAAAATGAAAAAAATGATGACATTCTTGAAAAAAGCTAAGGTTAAAGCTTTCACACTTGTGGAAATGTTGGTGGTCTTGCTCATCATCAGCGTGCTTCTCTTACTCTTTGTACCTAATCTGACCAAGCAAAAAGAAGCAGTCAACGACAAAGGGAAAGCTGCTGTTGTTAAGGTGGTAGAAAGCCAGGCAGAGCTTTATAGCTTGGATAAAAATGAAGATGCTAGCCTAAGTAAGTTACAAGCAGATGGGCGAATCACAGAAGAACAGGCTAAAGCTTATAAAGAATACCATGCTAAACAAAATACCAGTCAAAGTGTTTCAGATTAAGGCTTTTACCATGCTGGAAAGTCTCTTGGTTTTAGGACTTGTGAGTATCCTTGCCTTGGGCTTATCTGGCTCTGTCCAGTCCACTTTTGCGGCGGTAGAGGAGCAGATTTTCTTTATGGAGTTTGAAGAACTCTATCGGGAAACTCAAAAACGCAGTGTAGCCAGTCAGCAAAAGATTAGTCTGAATTTAGATGAGCAGACCATTAGCAATGACAGTCAAAAGCTGACAGTTCCTAAAGGAATTCAAGCACCATCGGGACAAAGTATTACATTTGACCGAGCTGGGGGCAATTCGTCCCTGGCTAAGGTTGAATTTCAGACCAGCAAAGGAGCGATTCGTTATCAATTATATTTAGGAAATGGAAAAATTAAACGCATTAAGGAAACAAAAAATTAGGGCAGTGATTTTACTGGAAGCAGTAGTCGCTCTAGCTATCTTTGCCAGTATTGCTACCCTTCTTTTGGGACAAATTCAGAAAAATAGGCAAGAAGAAGCAAAAATCTTGCAGAAAGAAGAAGTTGTGCGTGTCGCTAAGATGGCACTGCAGACAGGTCAAAATCAGGTAAACATCAATGGAGTTGAGATTCAGGTGTTTTCTAGTGAAAAGGGATTGGAGGTCTACCATGGTTCAGAACAGTTGTTGGCGATCAAAGAGCCATAAGGTCAAGGCTTTCACCTTGTTGGAATCCCTAATTGCCCTTATTGTCATCAGTGGGAGCCTACTCCTTTTTCAAGCTATGAGCCAGCTCCTCATTTCAGAAGTTCGCTACCAGCAACAAAGCGAGCAAAAGGAGTGGCTCTTGTTTGTGGACCAGTTGGAGGCAGAATTAGACCGTTCGCAGTTTGAAAAAGTGGAAGGCAATCGCATTTATATGAAGCAAGATGGCAAGGACATCGCTATCGGTAAGTCCAAGTCAGACGATTTTCGTAAAACAGATGCCAGTGGACGGGGTTATCAGCCTATGGTTTATGAACTCAAATCTGCGCAGATTACAGAGGACAATCAACTGGTTCGTTTTCGTTTCCAGTTCCAAAAAGGCTTAGAGAGGGAGTTCATCTATCGTGTGGAAAAAGAAAAAAGTTAAGGCAGGAGTCCTTCTCTATGCGGTAACCATAGCAGCTATCTTTAGTCTTTTGTTACAATTTTACTTGAACCGACAAGTCGCCCACTATCAAGACTATGCTTTAAATAAAGAAAAGTTGGTTGCTTTTGCCATGGCCAAGCGAACCAAAGATAAGGTTGAGCAAGAAAGTGGGGAACAGTCCTTTAATCTAGGTCAGGTGAGCTATCAAAATAAGAAAACAAGCTTAGTGACAAGGGTTCGTATGCCTAAGAGTCAATATGAGTTCATCTTTCCTTCCATCAAAATAAAAGAAGAGAAAAGAGATAAAAAGGAAGAGTTAGCGACCGATTCAAGCGAAAAAGTGGAGAAGAAAAAATCAGAAAAGAAGCTTGAAAAGAAAAGGAATTTCTAGCCAATCAAACTACTTTGTGCTAAACTAAAAATATGAAACATGATTTTAACCACAAAGCAGAAACTTTTGACTCCCCTAAAAACATTTTCCTTGCAAACTTGGTTTGTCAAGCAGTCGAGAAACAGCTTGATGCTCCATCAGACAAAGAAATTCTGGATTTTGGTGGAGGGACGGGGCTATTAGCCTTGCCCCTAGCCAAGCAGGCTAAATCAGTCACTCTTATAGACATTTCTGAGAAAATGCTGGAGCAAGCTCGCTTGAAAGCGGAGCAGCAAGAAATTAAGAATATCCAGTTTTTGGAGCAAGATTTACTGGCAAATCCCTTGGAGCAAGAGTTTGATCTCATTGTTGTTTGTCGTGTTCTTCACCATATGCCTGATTTGGATGCGACTCTCTCACTGTTTCATCAACATTTGAAGGAAGATGGACAACTCTTCCTTGCTGATTTTACCAAGACAGAAGCTAACCATCATGGATTTGATTTAGCTGAACTGGAAAACAAGCTAATTCAGCACGGTTTTTCATCTGTGCATAGTCAGATTCTCTATAGCGCTGAAGACCTGTTTCAAGGAAATTACTCAGAACTCTTTTTAACAGTAGCCCAAAAATCACTCGCCTAGTCAGGGAGTGATTTTTCTATAAGGATGGAAAAAAGAAGGGAAATTTGATAAGATAGGAATATGGATTTTGAAAAAATTGAACAAGCTTATACCTATTTACTAGAGAATGTCCAAGTCATTCAAAGTGATTTGGCGACCAACTTTTATGACGCCCTGGTGGAGCAAAACAGCATTTATCTGGATGGTGAAACTGAGTTAGAGCAGGTCAAGGAGAACAATCAAGCCCTTAAGCGTTTAGCACTTCGCAAAGAAGAATGGCTCAAGACCTACCAGTTTCTCTTGATGAAGGCTGGGCAGACAGAGCCCCTACAGGCCAATCACCAGTTTACGCCAGATGCCATTGCTTTACTTTTGGTGTTTATTGTGGAAGAATTGTTTAAAGAGGAGGAAATCACTATCCTCGAAATGGGTTCCGGGATGGGGATTCTGGGGGCTACTTTCTTGACCTCGCTTGATAAAAAGGTGGATTACTTGGGAATGGAAGTGGATGATTTGCTGATTGATTTGGCAGCTAGCATGGCAGATGTAATTGGTTTGCAGGCTGGTTTTGTCCAAGGAGATGCTGTTCGTCCACAAATGCTCAAAGAAAGCGATGTGGTCATCAGCGACTTGCCTGTCGGCTATTATCCTGATGATGCCGTTGCGTCGCGCCATCAAGTTGCTTCTAGTCAAGAACATACCTACGCCCATCACTTGCTCATGGAACAAGGACTTAAGTATCTCAAGTCAGACGGATACGCTATTTTTCTCGCTCCGAGTGATTTGTTGACCAGCCCTCAAAGCGATTTGTTGAAAGGCTGGTTGAAAGAGGAGGCAAGTCTGACTGCCATGATTAGTTTGCCTGAAAATCTCTTTGCCAGTGCTAAACAATCCAAGACCATTTTTATCTTACAGAAGAAAAGTGAAATAGCAGTAGAGCCTTTTATTTATCCACTTGCTAGCTTGCAAGATGCAAGTGTTTTAATGAAATTTAAAGAAAATTTTCAAAAATGGACTCAAGGTACTGAAATATAAAATAGATTTTGTTATAATAGTTGAAAACGCTTAAAAGAGGAGTCTTGTTATGACAAAAACAATTGCAATCAATGCAGGAAGTTCAAGTTTGAAATGGCAATTATACTTAATGCCCGAGGAAACAGTGTTAGCCAAAGGCTTGATTGAACGTATCGGTTTGAAAGATTCAATTTCAACTGTAAAATTTGATGGCCGTTCTGAACAACAAATTTTGGATATCGAAAATCACACACAAGCTGTTAAAATCTTATTGGATGACTTGATTCGTTTCGATATTATCAAGGCTTATGATGAGATTACAGGTGTTGGACATCGTGTTGTTGCCGGTGGAGAATATTTCAAAGAATCGACAGTTGTTGAGGGAGATGTTTTAGAAAAAGTTGAAGAGTTGAGTTTGTTGGCTCCTCTCCATAACCCAGCCAATGCAGCAGGTGTTCGTGCCTTCAAGGAATTGTTGCCAGATATTACCAGTGTAGTTGTTTTTGATACTTCATTCCACACAAGTATGCCAGAGAAAGCTTATCGCTACCCTCTACCAACAAAATATTACACAGAAAACAAGGTTCGTAAATATGGTGCCCACGGTACAAGCCACCAGTTTGTAGCGGGAGAAGCTGCAAAACTCTTGGGACGTCCATTAGAAGACTTAAAATTGATTACTTGCCACATCGGTAATGGTGCTTCTATTACAGCTGTTAAGGGTGGTCAATCTGTGGATACTTCAATGGGATTCACTCCACTTGGTGGTGTGATGATGGGAACTCGTACAGGAGATATTGACCCAGCTATCATTCCTTACCTAATGCAATATACAGAGGACTTTAATACGCCAGAGGCTATTAGCCATATTCTCAATCGTGAGTCAGGACTCCTGGGAGTTTCAGGACAGTCTAGTGATATGCGTGATGTGATTGCTGCTAAAAAAGAAGGAGACTATGATGCTACCTTAGCATATGAAATCTATATTGACCGTATCCAAAAACATATTGGGCAGTACCTTGCAGTCCTAAATGGTGCAGATGCTATTATCTTTACAGCGGGTGTAGGAGAAAATGCAACCGATGTACGTGAAGATGTTATTTCAGGTATCTCTTGGTTTGGTTGTGACGTTGATCCTGAAAAGAACGTCTTTGGAGTGACGGGAGATATTTCAACCGACGCAGCTAAAATCCGTGTCTTGGTTATTCCAACAGATGAAGAATTAGTCATTGCTCGTGACGTTGAACGCTTGAAAAATAAGTAAAACTAGAAAAAGTATTTAGTACAAGGAGTTGGGAAAGAGATTTTCCAGCTTCTTTTTCTGATGAAATTGTCCAAAACCTTGCTATGATTGGCTTTTTTGAAAAATATGGTATAATAGTAGTAATTTAATAGATGGAGTTGAGTTTTGAAGAAAAGCTTTCGTGTAAAAAGAGAGAAAGATTTTAAGGCGATTTTCAAGGAGGGGACAAGTTTTGCTAATCGCAAATTTGTTGTCTACCAGTTAGAAAACCAGAAAAACCATTTTCGAGTAGGTCTATCAGTCAGCAAAAAACTGGGGAATGCGGTCACTAGAAATCAAATCAAGCGACGAATCCGACATATTATCCAGAATGTAAAAGGGAGTCTGGAAGAAAACGTCGATTTTGTTGTCATTGCTCGAAAAGGGGTTGAAACCTTGGGATACGCAGAGATGGAGAAAAATCTACTCCACGTATTAAAATTATCAAAGATTTACCAGGAAGGAAATGGGAGTGAAAAAGAAACTACAGTTGACTAGTTTGCTAGGACTGTCTCTATTGATCATGACAGCTTGTGCGACTAATGGGACAACTAGCGATATTACAGCCAATTCGGCTGATTTTTGGAGTAAATTTGTTTACTTCTTTGCAGAAATTATTCGCTTTTTATCGTTTGATATCAGTATCGGAGTGGGGATTATTCTCTTTACGGTCTTGATTCGTACACTGCTCTTGCCAGTCTTTCAAGTGCAAATGGTGGCTTCCAGAAAAATGCAGGAAGCTCAACCACGTATTAAGGCGCTTAGAGAACAATATCCAGGTCGAGATATGGAAAGCAGAACCAAGCTAGAGCAGGAAATGCGTAAAGTCTTTAAAGAAATGGGTGTCAGACAGTCAGATTCTCTTTGGCCGATTTTGATTCAGATGCCGGTTATCTTAGCCTTGTTCCAAGCTCTATCAAGAGTTGACTTTTTAAAGACAGGTCATTTCTTATGGATTAACCTTGGTGGTGTGGATACAACCCTTGTTCTTCCGATTTTAGCAGCAGTATTTACTTTTTTAAGTACTTGGTTGTCCAACAAAGCCTTGTCTGAGCGTAATGGTGCTACGACTGCGATGATGTATGGGATTCCAGTCTTGATTTTTATCTTTGGGGTTTATGCTCCGAGCGGAGTAGCGCTCTACTGGGCAGTGTCCAATGCTTATCAAGTCTTGCAAACCTATTTCTTGAACAATCCATTTAAGATTATCGCAGAGCGCGAGGCTGTAGTACAGGCACAGAAAGATTTGGAAAATAGAAAAAGAAAAGCCAAGAAAAAGGCTCAGAAAACGAAATAATAAGGAGGGATCTGGTAATGGTAGTATTTACAGGTTCAACTGTTGAAGAAGCAATCCAGAAAGGATTGAAAGAGTTAGCTATTCCAAGAATGAAGGCTCACATCAAAGTCATTTCTCGTGAAAAAAATGGATTTCTTGGTTTATTTGGTAAAAAACCAGCCCAGGTTGATATTGAAGCTATTAGTGAAACAACTGTTATTAAAGCAAATCAACAAGCTGTCAAGGGTGTTCCTAGAGAAATTAACGAACAAAATGAACCGGTTAAAACGGTCAGTGAAGCAACCGTTGATTTGGGTCATGTTGTAGAGGCAATTAAAAAGATTGAAGAGGAAGGTCAGGGTATTTCTGATGAAGTCAAGGCTGAAATCTTAAAACATGAAAGACATGCTAGCACTATCTTAGAAGAAACTGGTCACATTGAGATTTTAAATGAACTACAACTTGAAGAATCTAGTCAAGAAGAATTAGCGGTTTCTGCTGTCGCAAATGAAGTAGAGCAAACTGAAAGACAAGAGCTAGAGGATTTGGGGTTAAAAATTGAATCGAGCTTTGATATTGAACAAGTAGCTACAGAAGTAACGACTTATGTTCAAACGATTATTGATGATATGGATGTTGAGGCCACACTTTCAAATGATTATAACCGTCGTAGCATCAATCTACAAATTGACACCAACGAACCAGGTCGTATTATTGGCTACCATGGTAAAGTCTTGAAGGCCTTGCAACTGTTGGCTCAAAATTATCTTTATAACCGCTATTCAAGAACCTTCTACATTACTATTAATGTTAATGATTATGTTGAACACCGTGCAGAAGTCTTGCAGACCTATGCGCAAAAATTGGCGACTCGTGTTTTAGAAGAAGGTCGCAGCCGACAAACAGATCCAATGTCAAATAGCGAGCGCAAGATTATCCATCGTATTATTTCACGTATGGATGGGGTGACTAGTTACTCTGAGGGTGATGAGCCAAATCGCTATGTCGTTGTAGATACAGAATAAGTAAAATCAGGGTTCTCCTGATTTTTTGCTAGCTAGAGGAGATTAAACTGATGTTGAATAAGATAAGAGACTATCTGGACTTTGCTGGTTTGCAGTACCGTAATCCTGATAAAGCGGGAGCAGAGCGAGAGAAGATGCTGGCATTCCGCTACAAAGGTCAAGAAGCACGAAAGGCTTTTACAGAATTTGCTAAAGCCTTTCAAGCAAGCCATCCAGAATGGCAACTCCAACAGACTAGTCAGTGGATGAATCAGGCCCAGCGTTTGCGACCACATTTTTGGGTTTATCTACAGAGAGACGGAAAAGTGACAGAACCTATGATGGCTCTTCGTTTGTACGGGACATCTACTGATTTTGGTATTTCCTTAGAGGTCAGTTTCATTGAGCGCAAGAAGGATGAGCAGACTCTAGGCAAGCAGGCTAAAGTTTTAGAAATTCCAACCGCTAAAGGGATTTATTATCTAGCCTACTCTGATGGTCAAAGTCAAAGATGGGATGCGAACGAAGAAAATCGTCAGGTCTTAGTCGAGAAGGTAGGAAGTCAAGAAATCCGAAAAGTTTTAGTTAAGGCAGATGTTTCTTTTATAGAAAATCAATCATTAGAAGTTATTTTAGAAAAATTAGAAGAAGCTTATGATCGCTTGTTTCCCTACTATCAGGCGACCAGAGAGTAGAAAATAGATGACTTATCTAGCGTCGAATTGTTTAATTGCTATTCTATGTATTTTTTCATATAATAGTAAAATAGAATGTGTGATCTAATAATCACCTCAAATAGAAAGGAAATTCTATGTCAAATCTATCTGTTAATGCAATCCGTTTCCTAGGTATTGACGCCATCAATAAAGCCAACTCAGGTCACCCAGGTGTGGTTATGGGAGCGGCTCCGATGGCTTACAGCCTCTTTACAAAACAACTTCGTATCAATCCAGCTAAACCAAACTGGATTAACCGCGACCGCTTTATTCTTTCAGCAGGCCATGGTTCAATGCTTCTTTATGCCCTTCTTCACCTTTCTGGTTTTGAAGATGTCAGTATGGATGAGATCAAGAGCTTCCGTCAATGGGGTTCAAAAACACCAGGTCACCCAGAATTTGGTCATACAGCAGGGATTGATGCTACGACAGGTCCTCTAGGTCAAGGGATTTCAACTGCCACTGGTTTTGCCCAAGCAGAACGTTTCTTGGCAGCCAAATATAACCGTGAAGGCTACAATATCTTTGACCACTATACTTATGTTATCTGTGGAGACGGAGACTTGATGGAAGGTGTTTCAAGTGAGGCAGCTTCATACGCAGGTTTGCAAAAACTGGACAAGTTGGTTGTTCTTTACGATTCAAATGACATCAACTTGGATGGTGAGACAAAGGATTCATTTACAGAGAGTGTTCGTGACCGTTACAATGCCTACGGTTGGCATACAGCCTTGGTTGAAGATGGAACAGATTTAGAAGCAATCCATGCTGCTATCGAGACAGCTAAAGCTTCAGGTAAGCCATCTTTGATTGAAGTGAAGACTGTTATTGGATACGGTTCTCCAAATAAACAAGGAACTAATGCCGTACACGGTGCTCCTCTTGGAGCAGATGAAACTGCAGCAACTCGTCAAGCTCTCGGTTGGGACTACGATCCGTTTGAAATCCCAGAACAAGTATATGCTGATTTCAAAGAACATGTTGCAGACCGTGGCGCATCAGCTTATGAAGCTTGGGTAAAATTAGTTGCTGATTATAAAGAAGCTCATCCAGAACTGGCAGCAGAAGTAGAAGCTATTATTGATGGACATGATCCAGTTGAAGTGACTCCAGCAGACTTCCCAGCTTTAGAAAATGGCTTCTCTCAAGCAACTCGTAATTCAAGCCAAGATGCCTTGAATGTTGTGGCAGCTAAGTTACCAACTTTCTTGGGTGGTTCAGCTGACCTAGCTCACTCAAACATGACTTATATCAAGACTGATGGACTTCAAGATGATGCCAATCGCTTGAACCGCAACATTCAGTTTGGTGTTCGTGAATTTGCAATGGGAACGATCTTGAACGGGATGGCTCTTCATGGTGGACTTCGTGTATACGGTGGAACTTTCTTCGTCTTCTCTGACTATGTGAAGGCAGCTGTCCGCTTGTCAGCCTTGCAAGGTCTTCCTGTGACTTATGTCTTTACTCACGATTCAATTGCAGTTGGGGAAGATGGCCCAACGCACGAACCAGTTGAGCATTTAGCAGGTCTTCGTGCTATGCCAAATCTAAATGTTTTCCGTCCAGCAGATGCGCGTGAAACTCAAGCAGCTTGGTATCTTGCAGTGACAAGTGAGAAAACGCCAACTGCCCTTGTCTTGACACGTCAAAACTTGACTGTCGAAGAAGGAACGGACTTCGACAAGGTTGCTAAAGGTGCCTATGTTGTCTATGAAAATGCATCCGACTTTGATACTATCTTGATTGCAACAGGTTCAGAGGTCAATCTTGCTGTCTCGGCTGCCAAAGAATTGGCTAGTCAAGGAGCAAAAGTCCGCGTAGTCAGCATGCCATCTACAGATGTCTTTGATAAACAAGATGCAGCATACAAGGAAGAAATTCTTCCAAATGCAGTTCGCCGTCGTATTGCAGTCGAAATGGGTGCAAGTCAAAACTGGTACAAATATGTTGGTCTAGATGGTGCTGTTCTTGGTATTGATACCTTCGGAGCTTCTGCCCCAGCACCAAAAGTATTGGCAGAATATGGCTTTACTGTCGAAAATCTTGTAAAAGTCGTTCAAAACTTGAAATAATCCTAAAAATCAGGGCGCAGGCTCTGATTTTTCTTACTAGAAAAGCAAGGTACAATCTTGTAAAAGTAGCTGAAATTTGATATAGTAGTCCTATGTAAAAGACAAAGGAGAATATAATGGAATCACAATATACATTTTTAATCATTCTTGTGGCTATGGTTGGCTTGATGTTCTTTACGCAACGCTCTCAAAAGAAACAAGCACAAAAACGTATGGAAAGTTTAAACAAACTGCAAAAAGGCTATGAAGTGATTACAATCGGTGGACTTTACGGAACAGTTGATGAAGTAGATACGGAGAAAAGAACGATTGTTCTTGATGTAGATGGAGTTTACTTGACTTTTGAACTAGCTGCTATCAAGACCGTATTACCACTTAAAGAAACAGCTTCACTCGAAGGCGCAATTGAAAAATAAGACGGGATTACTAACTCCCGTTTTTCTATAGAAGAAAGGAAATGGGATGAAAAAACTAGTCTTTGTCTGTCTGGGAAATATTTGCCGTAGCCCTATGGCTGAGTTTGTTATGAAATCAATGACAGATAACTACGAAATCCAAAGTCGAGCGACTTCCTCTTGGGAACAGGGCACTCAAGGGATTTTTCAACAGTATCAGATTCCGTATGAAAAAGGCAAAACATCGCTTCAGATTAGTAAGGAAGATTTTGAAGACTTTGATTATATTATCGGAATGGATGCTTCAAATGTTTCTGACTTACGTCAGATGTGTCCAGGAGACTGTCAAGATAAGATTTACTCATTTGCATCTGAAAGTGTTCCAGATCCTTGGTATACAGGAGATTTTGAAGAGACTTATCGGCGTGTTCAAGAGGGATGCCAAGTGTGGTTAGAACGTTTAGAGGAGAGTGAATATGGAGAATTTTAAGAATTTCTATGGGAAATATCATGTCTATCTGAGTCGTTCTCATTTAGAGATTTTAGCCGCAGTAACGATTGTTTTTTGTGCGGTACTAGTCTTTTTTCTAAATATTCCCGGAAAAGGTGTCTTAAAACTCGATAATGGAAATATTGTTTACGATGGTAGTCTTGTCCGTGGTAAAATGAATGGGCAAGGCACCATTACCTTCCAAAATGGAGACCAGTATACAGGTGGTTTCAACAATGGAGCCTTTAATGGCCAAGGTACCTTTCAATCTAAAGAAGGTTGGACCTACGAAGGGGATTTTGTAAATGGTCAGGCTGAAGGAAAAGGGAAACTAACAACAGAACAAGAAGTCGTCTATGAAGGGACCTTTAAACAAGGAATTTTTCAACAAAAATAAAGCCTCCTTATTAAAGGAGGTATTATTACAACTTCAAAGTAAGCGCTTACTTGCAAAACCTTTTCTTTCCAAGTCTCTCTTCCAATCAAGTTTGTGAAATAAAAAATATTTGAAATAAATTTCACAAACTCTAAAGAAAAAACTTGATGAGTAAAGAGAATGGGAAACATTTCACAAATAACTAAAAATTCTTTGTGAAATGTTTATGAAACTGTTTACAAAGTTGAAATAATGCGATATAATAAACTTGTGAAAAAATTAACAAAGGATTAAATCCTTGAAAGCTATGGAGGAAAATATGGCTGATAAAAAAACTGTGACACCAGAGGAAAAGAAACTCGCTGCTGAAAAACATGTAGATGAGTTGGTGCAAAAAGCTCTCGTAGCCCTTGAAGAAATGCGTAAATTGGATCAAGAGCAAGTCGACTATATTGTAGCCAAAGCTTCAGTAGCAGCTTTGGATGCCCATGGAGAATTGGCTTTACATGCCTTTGAAGAAACAGGACGTGGTGTATTTGAAGATAAAGCGACTAAGAACTTATTTGCTTGTGAACACGTGGTAAACAACATGCGCCACACTAAAACAGTTGGCGTTATCGAAGAAGACGATGTAACAGGATTGACTCTCATCGCTGAACCGGTTGGTGTTGTCTGTGGTATTACTCCTACAACAAACCCAACATCAACAGCAATCTTCAAATCATTGATTTCATTGAAGACACGTAATCCAATCGTTTTTGCCTTCCACCCATCAGCACAAGAATCATCTGCTCATGCAGCACGTATCGTCCGCGATGCAGCTATCGCAGCTGGTGCTCCTGAAAACTGTGTGCAATGGATTACTCAACCATCTATGGAAGCAACTAGTGCCCTTATGAACCACGAAGGTATTGCAACAATCCTTGCAACGGGTGGTAATGCCATGGTTAAAGCCGCATACTCATGTGGTAAACCAGCTCTTGGGGTAGGTGCCGGTAACGTTCCAGCTTATGTTGAAAAATCAGCAAACATTCGTCAAGCAGCACACGATATCGTCATGTCTAAATCATTTGATAACGGTATGGTCTGTGCATCTGAACAAGCGGTTATCATTGATAAAGAAATTTACGATGAATTTGTAGCAGAGTTCAAATCTTACCACACTTACTTTGTAAACAAAAAAGAAAAAGCTCTTCTTGAAGAATTCTGTTTCGGCGTGAAAGCAAACAGCAAAAACTGTGCTGGTGCAAAATTGAACGCTGACATCGTTGGTAAACCAGCAACTTGGATTGCAGAACAAGCAGGATTTACAGTTCCAGAAGGAACAAACATTCTTGCTGCAGAATGTAAAGAAGTTGGTGAAAATGAGCCATTGACTCGTGAGAAATTGTCACCAGTTATCGCAGTTTTGGAATCTGAAAGCCGTGAAGATGGTATTACTAAGGCTCGTCAAATGGTTGAATTTAACGGTCTTGGACACTCAGCAGCTATCCACACAGCTGACGAAGAATTGACTAAAGAATTTGGTAAAGCTGTTAAAGCTATTCGTGTTATCTGTAACTCACCTTCTACTTTCGGTGGTATCGGGGACGTTTATAATGCCTTCTTGCCATCATTGACACTTGGATGTGGTTCTTACGGACGCAACTCAGTTGGGGATAACGTTAGTGCCATTAACCTCTTGAATATCAAAAAAGTCGGAAGACGGAGAAATAACATGCAATGGATGAAACTTCCTTCAAAAACATACTTTGAACGTGATTCAATTCAATACCTTCAAAAATGTCGTGACGTTGAACGTGTCATGATCGTTACTGACCATGCCATGGTAGAGCTTGGTTTCCTTGATCGTATCATCGAACAACTTGATCTTCGTCGCAATAAGGTTGTTTACCAAATCTTTGCTGATGTAGAACCAGATCCAGATATCACAACTGTAAACCGTGGTACTGAGATTATGCGTGCCTTCAAACCAGATACAATCATCGCTCTCGGTGGTGGATCTCCAATGGATGCTGCTAAAGTAATGTGGCTCTTCTATGAACAACCAGAAGTGGACTTCCGTGACCTTGTCCAAAAATTCATGGATATCCGTAAACGTGCCTTCAAATTCCCATTGCTTGGTAAGAAGACTAAATTCATCGCAATCCCAACAACATCTGGTACAGGATCTGAAGTAACACCATTTGCCGTTATCTCTGATAAAGCAAACAACCGCAAATACCCAATCGCTGACTACTCATTGACACCAACTGTGGCAATCGTAGACCCTGCTTTGGTATTGACAGTTCCTGGATTTGTTGCTGCGGACACTGGTATGGACGTATTGACCCACGCGACTGAAGCTTATGTATCACAAATGGCTAGCGACTACACTGACGGTCTTGCTCTTCAAGCCATCAAGCTTGTATTCGAAAACCTTGAAAGCTCAGTTAAGAATGCAGATTTCCATTCACGCGAGAAAATGCATAACGCTTCAACTATTGCTGGTATGGCCTTTGCTAATGCCTTCCTAGGTATTTCTCACTCAATGGCTCATAAGATTGGTGCGCAATTCCACACAATCCACGGTCGTACAAATGCAATCTTGCTTCCATACGTCATCCGCTACAACGGTACACGTCCAGCTAAGACAGCAACATGGCCTAAGTACAACTACTACCGTGCAGATGAAAAATATCAAGATATCGCACGCATGCTTGGACTTCCAGCTTCTACTCCAGAAGAAGGGGTTGAATCTTACGCAAAAGCTGTCTACGAACTTGGCGAGCGCGTAGGTATCCAAATGAACTTCAAAGCACAAGGAATTGATGAAAAAGAATGGAAAGAACATTCTCGTGAATTGGCCTTCCTTGCTTATGAAGACCAATGTTCACCAGCTAACCCACGTCTTCCAATGGTTGACCACATGCAAGAAATCATCGAAGATTCTTACTATGGCTACAAAGAAAGACCAGGACGCCGTAAATAATTGTTTATCAGCCTAGAGGCAGGAATTTCCTGTCTCTTTTCTTGTAGAGGTGGAGTGTTGAAAATAATTTTTAGCTTTTCTATTTTCACTTTCTATCTAAAAATGAAAGCGGGAAATGGCTATGTAGACAAAAAAAGACAACAGTATAGGCTTTCAAAGAAGAAAGAAAAATAAGCTAGGTATAGACAAAAAATAACGCCCGTACTTGCAATTCAACTCAAATAGTTATATAATAGGTTTGTTGAAAGGTGATTTGTAGTGATTCAAGTTACTCTTTTCACAATAAAAATTTCATGATTTTCATAAGGAGGAAATCACTAATGGTAGTTAAAGTTGGTATTAACGGTTTCGGACGTATCGGTCGTCTTGCTTTCCGTCGTATCCAAAACGTAGAAGGTGTTGAAGTTACACGTATCAACGACCTTACAGATCCAGTTATGCTTGCACACTTGTTGAAATACGACACAACTCAAGGTCGTTTCGACGGTACTGTTGAAGTTAAAGAAGGTGGATTTGAAGTTAACGGTAAATTCGTTAAAGTTTCTGCTGAACGTGATCCAGAACAAATCGACTGGGCTACTGACGGTGTAGAAATCGTTCTTGAAGCTACTGGTTTCTTTGCTAAGAAAGAAGCAGCTGAAAAACACCTTAAAGGTGGAGCTAAAAAAGTTGTTATCACTGCTCCTGGTGGAAACGACGTTAAAACAGTTGTATTCAACACTAACCACGACGTTCTTGACGGTACTGAAACAGTTATCTCAGGTGCTTCATGTACTACAAACTGCTTGGCTCCAATGGCTAAAGCTCTTCAAGACAACTTTGGTGTTGTAGAAGGATTGATGACTACTATCCACGCTTACACTGGTGACCAAATGATTCTTGACGGACCACACCGTGGTGGTGACCTTCGCCGTGCTCGCGCTGGTGCTGTAAACATCGTTCCTAACTCAACTGGTGCTGCAAAAGCTATCGGTCTTGTAATCCCAGAATTGAACGGTAAATTGGACGGAGCTGCTCAACGTGTTCCTGTTCCAGCAGGTTCTGTAACTGAGTTGGTAGCAGTTCTTGAAAAGAACGTTACTGTTGACGAAGTGAACGCAGCTATGAAAGCAGCTTCAAACGAATCATACGGATACACTGAAGATCCAATCGTATCTTCAGATATCCTAGGTATGTCTTACGGTTCATTGTTTGACGCAACTCAAACTAAAGTTCTTGACGTTGACGGTAAACAATTGGTTAAAGTTGTATCATGGTACGACAACGAAATGTCATACACTGCACAACTTGTTCGTACTCTTGAATACTTCGCAAAAATCGCTAAATAATTCTTGAGTCGATAAAAAGCAAGGCCTCTTGGTCTTGCTTTTCTTATATGGAAAAATGGATGGCACGACGATCATCCATTCTTTTTTAATTCTTTTTCAAAAGTATCTGAAAGAGTAGTGAAGCTTAATTTCGCTAAAGTAAGCGGATGGGTAAAGGAAAGTTGAAAGGCATGAAGCATAAGCCGACTTGCCTTTGATTTACTATTATAGAGAGGGTCGCCCAAGATAGGAAGATTATGATGAGAAAGGTGCACACGAATCTGATGGGTTCGTCCTGTCTTTAGCATGCAACGAACCAAGGAAGTCTTGTTTGAGAATTGCTTTAATCTGCTTACATGTGTTTCAGCATATTGCCCATTTTTTGTATCAACTATTCGCTTTCTGCGGTCATGGCGATCACGTCCGATTTTGTCCCTGAAAACAAGTTCTTTGCTGCTGATATTTCCATCAACTAGTGCCCAATATTCCCTAGAAATCTCTTTTTTCTCCAGTAAGCGATTGAGAATGGGCAGGATAAAAGGATTTTTGGCAAAGAGAACCAAGCCACTGGTTTCCATGTCCAGACGATGAACGACATAGCAGGTTTGGCCAACATAGGCACTGACATGGTTAAGAAGGGCGATTTCGTTTGGCTGATTACCATGCGTTTTCATACCCTCTGGTTTGTTCACAATAATCAAGTGTTGATCTTGATAAACTTCCTGAATGATATTTGGGTTGCCCCAAGGAATTTCCTTTTTGGGATAATCTTCCTTGTCAAAAGTCAATTGGCAAACATCTCCAGGATTTACGATTTCGTTCCAGTGGACTTCTTCTTGATTTATCAAAATATGTTTCTTGATTCTCAAAAAATGACGGATTTTTCTAGGGATGAGGAGTTGTTCTTCAAGTAATTGCTTTACCGTCATTTGAGGTAGAGAGTCTGGTAATGTAAATGTGAATTTCATACAGATATTGTAACAAAAAAAGCCCTATTTGGATAGGAAATAGCTAAATTCTTGTCTTCCTATGATGAAGATGATAAAATAAACGCATGAAATTAGATAAATTATTCGAGAAATTTCTTTCTCTTTTTAAAAAAGAAACAAGTGAATCAGAGGATTCAGATTCTACTAGCTTACGTCGTTCTCGTAGTGATAGAAAAAAATTAGCCCAAGTGGGTCCAATTCGAAAATTCTGGCGTCGCTATCATCTAACAAAGATTGTCCTTATACTAGGTTTGAGTGCAGGCTTGCTAGTTGGAACCTATTTGTTTGCTGTAGCCAAGTCAACCAATGTCAATGATTTGCAAAATGCCTTGAAAACTCGGACTATCATTTTTGACCGTGAAGAAAAAGAGGCTGGTGCCTTGTCTGGTCAAAAGGGAACCTATGTTGAATTGACTGATATCAGTAAAATTTTGCAGAATGCTGTTATTGCGACAGAAGACCGTTCTTTCTATAAAAATGATGGGATTAACTATGGTCGTTTCTTCTTGGCTATTGTCACTGCTGGACGTTCAGGTGGTGGATCTACTATTACCCAGCAGCTAGCTAAAAACGCCTATTTGTCACAGGATCAAACTGTTGAGAGAAAAGCGAAAGAATTCTTCCTTGCCTTAGAATTAACAAAAAAATATAGTAAGGATCAGATCTTAACCATGTACCTTAACAATGCTTATTTTGGAAATGGTGTGTGGGGTGTAGAAGATGCGAGTAAGAAATACTTTGGAGTTTCTGCATCAGAAGTGAGTTTGGATCAAGCTGCGACTCTGGCAGGGATGCTGAAGGGGCCGGAACTGTATAATCCTTTGAATTCCGTAGAAGATTCTACCAATCGGCGCGACACTGTCTTACAAAATATGGTTGCAGCAGGTTACATTGATAAAAACCAAGAAACCGAAGCTGCAGAAGTTGATATGACTTCGCAATTGCACGATAAGTATGAAGGGAAAATTTCAGATTACCGCTATCCTTCTTATTTTGACGCGGTGGTTAATGAAGCCGTTTCTAAGTATAATCTAACAGAGGAAGAAATCGTAAATAATGGCTACCGCATTTATACAGAGTTGGATCAAAACTACCAAGCAAATATGCAGGTTGTCTATGAAAATACATCGCTATTTCCGAGAGCAGAGGATGGAACATTTGCACAATCAGGAAGTGTCGCTCTTGAACCGAAAACAGGAGGAGTTCGTGGAGTTGTCGGTCAAGTTGCTGACAATGATAAAATTGGATTCCGAAATTTCAACTATGCAACTCAATCAAAACGTAGCCCTGGCTCTACAATTAAGCCTTTAGTTGTTTATACGCCAGCAGTTGAGGCAGGTTGGGCTTTGAACAAGCAGTTGGATAACCATACCATGAAGTATGACAACTATAAGGTAGATAACTATGCAGGAATCAAAAAGAGTCGAGAAGTTCCCATGTATCAAGCCTTGGCAGAATCGCTTAATCTACCTGCTGTTGCTACTGTTAATGATTTGGGTGTTGATAAGGCTTTTGAGGCAGGCGAAAAATTTGGACTCAACATGGAAAAGGTAGACCGTGTTCTTGGTGTCGCTTTAGGAAGCGGTGTCGAAACCAATCCTCTTCAAATGGCTCAAGCATATGCTGCCTTTGCAAATGAAGGTTTAATGCCGGAAGCTCATTTTATTAGTAGAATTGAAAATGCTAGTGGTCAGGTCATTGCGAGTCATAAAAATTCACAAAAACGAGTGATTGATAAAGCTGTAGCTGACAAGATGACTAGTATGATGTTGGGGACATTCACCAATGGTACCGGTATTAGTTCATCGCCTGCAGACTATGTCATGGCAGGGAAAACTGGAACAACTGAAGCAGTTTTCAATCCGGAGTACACAAGTGACCAGTGGGTAATTGGTTATACTCCGGATGTAGTGATTAGCCACTGGCTTGGCTTTCCGACCACTGATGAAAATCACTATCTAGCTGGCTCTACTTCAAACGGTGCAGCCCATATCTTTAGAAACATTGCCAATACCATTTTACCTTATACGCCAGGAAGTACCTTTACAGTTGAAAATGCCTATAAGCAAAATGGAATTGCACCAGCTAATACAAAAAGACAAGCACAAACCAATGATAATAGCCAGACAGATGATAGTTTGTCTGATATTCGAGGTCGTGCGCAAAGTCTAGTAGATGAGGCTAGTCGGGCTATCTCGGATGCCAAGATTAAGGAAAAGGCTCAAACAATATGGGATTCGGTAGTCAATCTATTTCGCTAAGATGCTTGTCAAAGCCTAGCTTTCTTGTTATAATAGATAAGATGGAGGCGTTATGGCACTAAAAAAAGCAAGCCTAGCTTGTGCGGTTTGTGGTTCGAGAAACTATTCAATCAAGATCAGTGGAAACCCCAAGCCTACACGACTAGAAGTAAATAAATTTTGTAAGCATTGTGGCAAGTACACTACACACAGAGAAACGAGATAGGAGAGAGCGATGCGTTTTATTGGAGATATTTTTAGACTTCTTAAAGACACAACATGGCCAACTCGCAAGGAAAGCTGGAGAGATTTTCGTTCTATCATGGAATACACTGCTTTCTTTGTTGTGATTATTTACATTTTTGACCAGTTGATTGTTTCAGGTTTGATTCGATTTATTAACATTTTTTAGAAGAGTAGTGAAAGTACACTAAAAATCTTCTATTTATGAAAGGAAATATCATGGATAGTTTTGACAAAGGGTGGTTTGTTTTACAAACTTATTCTGGTTATGAAAATAAGGTGAAAGAAAATCTATTACAGCGTGCACAAACCTACAATATGTTGGATAATATTCTACGCGTTGAAATTCCAACACAAACCGTGCAAGTTGAAAAAAATGGAAAGAGAAAAGAAGTAGAAGAAAATCGCTTTCCAGGTTATGTTCTTGTAGAAATGGTCATGACAGATGAAGCTTGGTTTGTTGTTCGAAACACTCCGAACGTTACAGGATTTGTCGGATCACACGGGAACAGATCGAAACCAACTCCATTATTGGAACAAGAAATTCGTGACATTTTGGTATCTATGGGACAAACTGTTCAAGAATTTGATTTCGATGTTGAGGTTGGCCAAACCGTACGTATTATTGATGGTGCTTTTGCAGACTATACTGGTAAAATTACAGAGATTGATAACAATAAAGTGAAGATGATTATCTCTATGTTTGGTAATGACACAGTAGCAGAAGTAAACTTAAACCAAATTGCAGAATTATAACCCAAAGAGAGGCAAGCCCTCTCTTTTTTGTGCAGTTGAGGAGGTAAAGGGTGCAGAATGGATGAAATGAATCAAATTATCTTCTTTATTTGTTAAACTGTATCTAGAAAGGGGAACATTATGATTAAAGAATTATATGAAGAAGTCCAAGGGATTGTGTACAAGTGTAGAAATGAATATTACCTTCATTTATGGGAGCTATCGGACTGGGACCAAGAGGGTATGATTTGCTTGCATGAATTGGTTAGTAAAGAAGAAGGACTAGTAGAAGATATTCCTCGTTTAAGGAAATATTTTAAGACTAAGTTCCGGAATCGGATTCTAGACTATATCCGTAAGCAAGAAAGTCAAAAAAGAAGATATGATAAAGAACCATATGAAGAAGTAGGTGAGATAAGTCATCGTATAAGTGAGGGAGGTTTCTGGCTGGATGATTATTATCTCTTTCATGAAACATTACAGAGGTATAGCAAGGAACAAAGTAAAGAAAAACAAGAAGAGTTAGAACGTGTTTTAAGAAATGAACGTTTTCGAGGACGTCAAAGAGTATTAAGGGATTTACGTATTGTGTTTAAAGAGTTTGCTATTGGGATAAAATAGTCAAATTTAAAAAAGTTGAAAAAAGTTTAAAAAAGTAGTTGACAAAAAACAAAAAGGCTGTATAATAGTAAGAGTTGAAAATAACAACTCTGGTCCGTTGGTCAAGGGGTTAAGACACCGCCTTTTCACGGCGGTAACACGGGTTCGAATCCCGTACGGACTATGGTATGTTGCGGTTGGAACACTTGATGAAAAAAAGTTTCAAAAAAACTTAAAAAAGTTTCAAAAAAGTGTTGACAAGCGAAAGCGACTGTGATATACTAATATAGTTGTCACTTGAGAGAAGTGAGTGACAAAGACCTTTGAAAACTGAACAAGACGAACCAATGTGCAGGGCACTACAACTAAGGTTGTAGTACTGAACAATGAAAAAACAATAAATCTGTCAGTGACAGAAATGAGTGAGAACTCAAACTTTTAATGAGAGTTTGATCCTGGCTCAGGACGAACGCTGGCGGCGTGCCTAATACATGCAAGTAGAACGCTGAAGGAGGAGCTTGCTTCTCCGGATGAGTTGCGAACGGGTGAGTAACGCGTAGGTAACCTGCCTGGTAGTGGGGGATAACTATTGGAAACGATAGCTAATACCGCATAATAGCAGTTGTTGCATGACAACTGTTTGAAAGGTGCAATTGCACCGCTACCAGATGGACCTGCGTTGTATTAGCTAGTTGGTGGGGTAACGGCTCACCAAGGCGACGATACATAGCCGACCTGAGAGGGTGATCGGCCACACTGGGACTGAGACACGGCCCAGACTCCTACGGGAGGCAGCAGTAGGGAATCTTCGGCAATGGACGGAAGTCTGACCGAGCAACGCCGCGTGAGTGAAGAAGGTTTTCGGATCGTAAAGCTCTGTTGTAAGAGAAGAACGAGTGTGAGAGTGGAAAGTTCACACTGTGACGGTATCTTACCAGAAAGGGACGGCTAACTACGTGCCAGCAGCCGCGGTAATACGTAGGTCCCGAGCGTTGTCCGGATTTATTGGGCGTAAAGCGAGCGCAGGCGGTTAGATAAGTCTGAAGTTAAAGGCTGTGGCTTAACCATAGTACGCTTTGGAAACTGTTTAACTTGAGTGCAAGAGGGGAGAGTGGAATTCCATGTGTAGCGGTGAAATGCGTAGATATATGGAGGAACACCGGTGGCGAAAGCGGCTCTCTGGCTTGTAACTGACGCTGAGGCTCGAAAGCGTGGGGAGCAAACAGGATTAGATACCCTGGTAGTCCACGCCGTAAACGATGAGTGCTAGGTGTTAGACCCTTTCCGGGGTTTAGTGCCGTAGCTAACGCATTAAGCACTCCGCCTGGGGAGTACGACCGCAAGGTTGAAACTCAAAGGAATTGACGGGGGCCCGCACAAGCGGTGGAGCATGTGGTTTAATTCGAAGCAACGCGAAGAACCTTACCAGGTCTTGACATCCCTCTGACCGCTCTAGAGATAGAGTTTTCCTTCGGGACAGAGGTGACAGGTGGTGCATGGTTGTCGTCAGCTCGTGTCGTGAGATGTTGGGTTAAGTCCCGCAACGAGCGCAACCCCTATTGTTAGTTGCCATCATTTAGTTGGGCACTCTAGCGAGACTGCCGGTAATAAACCGGAGGAAGGTGGGGATGACGTCAAATCATCATGCCCCTTATGACCTGGGCTACACACGTGCTACAATGGCTGGTACAACGAGTCGCAAGTCGGTGACGACAAGCTAATCTCTTAAAGCCAGTCTCAGTTCGGATTGTAGGCTGCAACTCGCCTACATGAAGTCGGAATCGCTAGTAATCGCGGATCAGCACGCCGCGGTGAATACGTTCCCGGGCCTTGTACACACCGCCCGTCACACCACGAGAGTTTGTAACACCCGAAGTCGGTGAGGTAACCGTAAGGAGCCAGCCGCCTAAGGTGGGATAGATGATTGGGGTGAAGTCGTAACAAGGTAGCCGTATCGGAAGGTGCGGCTGGATCACCTCCTTTCTAAGGAAAAGGAACTGCGCATTGGTCTTGTTTAGTCTTGAGAGGTCTTGTGGGGCCTTAGCTCAGCTGGGAGAGCGCCTGCTTTGCACGCAGGAGGTCAGCGGTTCGATCCCGCTAGGCTCCATTGGTGAGAGATCACCAAGTAATGCACATTGAAAATTGAATATCTATATCAAATAGTAACAAGAAAATAAACCGAAAACGCTGTAGTATTAATAAGAGTTTATGACTGAAAGGTCAAAAAATAAGGTTAAGTTAATAAGGGCGCACGGTGGATGCCTTGGCACTAGGAGCCGAAGAAGGACGTGACAAACGACGATATGCCTTGGGTAGCTGTAAGTAAGCGATGATCCAGGGATTTCCGAATGGGGGAACCCAACAGGTACTACCTGTTACCCGCATCTGTTAAGGATGTGAGGAGGAAGACGCAGTGAACTGAAACATCTAAGTAGCTGCAGGAAGAGAAAGCAAAAGCGATTGCCTTAGTAGCGGCGAGCGAAACGGCAGGAGGGCAAACCGAAGAGTTTACTCTTCGGGGTTGTAGGACTGCAATGTGGACTCAAAGATTATAGAAGAATGATTTGGGAAGATCAGCCAAAGAGAGTAATAGCCTCGTATTTAAAATAGTCTTTGTACCTAGCAGTATCCTGAGTACGGCGGGACACGCGAAATCCCGTCGGAATCTGGGAGGACCATCTCCCAACCCTAAATACTCCCTAGTGACCGATAGTGAACCAGTACCGTGAGGGAAAGGTGAAAAGCACCCCGGGAGGGGAGTGAAATAGAACCTGAAACCGTGTGCCTACAACAAGTTCGAGCCCGTTAATGGGTGAGAGCGTGCCTTTTGTAGAATGAACCGGCGAGTTACGTTATGATGCGAGGTTAAGTTGAAGAGACGGAGCCGTAGGGAAACCGAGTCTGAACAGGGCGAATTAGTATCATGACGTAGACCCGAAACCATGTGACCTACCCATGAGCAGGTTGAAGGTGCGGTAAGACGCACTGGAGGACCGAACCAGGGCACGTTGAAAAGTGCTTGGATGACTTGTGGGTAGCGGAGAAATTCCAAACGAACTTGGAGATAGCTGGTTCTCTCCGAAATAGCTTTAGGGCTAGCGTCGACATTAAGATTCTTGGAGGTAGAGCACTGTTTGGGTGAGGGGTCCATCCCGGATTACCAATCTCAGATAAACTCCGAATGCCAATGAATTATGGTCGGCAGTCAGACTGCGAGTGCTAAGATCCGTAGTCGAAAGGGAAACAGCCCAGACCACCAGCTAAGGTCCCAAAATAATTGTTAAGTGGAAAAGGATGTGGGGTTGCACAGACAACTAGGATGTTAGCTTAGAAGCAGCTATTCATTCAAAGAGTGCGTAATAGCTCACTAGTCGAGTGACCCTGCGCCGAAAATGTACCGGGGCTAAAACAATTTACCGAAGCTGTGGATACCTTTATAGGTATGGTAGGAGAGCGTTCTATGTGTGAAGAAGGTGTACCGTGAGGAGTGCTGGAACGCATAGAAGTGAGAATGCCGGTATGAGTAGCGAAAGACAGGTGAGAATCCTGTCCACCGTAAGACTAAGGTTTCCAGGGGAAGGCTCGTCCGCCCTGGGTTAGTCGGGACCTAAGGAGAGACCGAAAGGTGTATCCGATGGACAACAGGTTGATATTCCTGTACTAGAGTATGTAGTGATGGAGGGACGCAGTAGGCTAACTAAAGCAGACGATTGGAAGAGTCTGTCTAAGCAGTGAGGTGTGATATGAGTCAAATGCTTATATCTATAACATTGAGCTGTGATGGGGAGCGAAGTTTAGTAGCGAAGTTAGTGACGTCACACTGCCAAGAAAAGCTTCTAGCGTTTAAACATACTCTACCCGTACCGCAAACCGACACAGGTAGTCGAGGCGAGTAGCCTCAGGTGAGCGAGAGAACTCTCGTTAAGGAACTCGGCAAAATGACCCCGTAACTTCGGGAGAAGGGGTGCTGACTTTAAGTCAGCCGCAGTGAATAGGCCCAAGCAACTGTTTATCAAAAACACAGCTCTCTGCTAAATCGTAAGATGATGTATAGGGGGTGACGCCTGCCCGGTGCTGGAAGGTTAAGAGGAGTGCTTAGCGCAAGCGAAGGTATGAATTGAAGCCCCAGTAAACGGCGGCCGTAACTATAACGGTCCTAAGGTAGCGAAATTCCTTGTCGGGTAAGTTCCGACCCGCACGAAAGGCGTAATGATTTGGGCACTGTCTCAACGAGAGACTCGGTGAAATTTTAGTACCTGTGAAGATGCAGGTTACCCGCGACAGGACGGAAAGACCCCATGGAGCTTTACTGCAGTTTGATATTGAGTGTCTGTACCACATGTACAGGATAGGTAGGAGTCTATGAGATCGGGACGCCAGTTTCGAAGGAGACGATGTTGGGATACTACCCTTGTGTTATGGCCACTCTAACCCAGATAGGTGATCCCTATCGGAGACAGTGTCTGACGGGCAGTTTGACTGGGGCGGTCGCCTCCTAAAAGGTAACGGAGGCGCCCAAAGGTTCCCTCAGAATGGTTGGAAATCATTCGCAGAGTGTAAAGGTATAAGGGAGCTTGACTGCGAGAGCTACAACTCGAGCAGGGACGAAAGTCGGGCTTAGTGATCCGGTGGTTCCGTATGGAAGGGCCATCGCTCAACGGATAAAAGCTACCCTGGGGATAACAGGCTTATCTCCCCCAAGAGTTCACATCGACGGGGAGGTTTGGCACCTCGATGTCGGCTCGTCGCATCCTGGGGCTGTAGTCGGTCCCAAGGGTTGGGCTGTTCGCCCATTAAAGCGGCACGCGAGCTGGGTTCAGAACGTCGTGAGACAGTTCGGTCCCTATCCGTCGCGGGCGTAGGAAATTTGAGAGGATCTGCTCCTAGTACGAGAGGACCAGAGTGGACTTACCGCTGGTGTACCAGTTGTCTTGCCAAAGGCATCGCTGGGTAGCTATGTAGGGAAGGGATAAACGCTGAAAGCATCTAAGTGTGAAACCCACCTCAAGATGAGATTTCCCATGATTTTATATCAGTAAGAGCCCTGAGAGATGATCAGGTAGATAGGTTAGAAGTGGAAGTGTGGCGACACATGTAGCGGACTAATACTAATAGCTCGAGGACTTATCCAAAGTAACTGAGAATATGAAAGCGAACGGTTTTCTTAATTTGAATAGATATTCAATTTTGAGTAGGTATTACTCAGAGTTAAGTGACGATAGCCTAGGAGATACACCTGTACCCATGCCGAACACAGAAGTTAAGCCCTAGAACGCCGGAAGTAGTTGGGGGTTGCCCCCTGTGAGATATGGAAGTCGCTTAGCTCTAGGGAGTTTAGCTCAGCTGGGAGAGCATCTGCCTTACAAGCAGAGGGTCAGCGGTTCGATCCCGTTAACTCCCATAGGTCCCGTAGTGTAGCGGTTATCACGTCGCCCTGTCACGGCGAAGATCGCGGGTTCGATTCCCGTCGGGACCGTTTAAGATAACGAAAGTTATTTTAGACTCGTTAGCTCAGTTGGTAGAGCAATTGACTTTTAATCAATGGGTCACTGGTTCGAGCCCAGTACGGGTCATATCTGCGGGTTTGGCGGAATTGGCAGACGCACCAGATTTAGGATCTGGCGCTTAACGGCGTGGGGGTTCAAGTCCCTTAACCCGCATTAAGATATAATAAATGAGCCGGCTTAGCTCAGTTGGTAGAGCATCTGATTTGTAATCAGAGGGTCGCGTGTTCAAGTCATGTAGCCGGCATTTTTAGATAGAAGAAAATAGTGCGAACGTAGTTCAGTGGTAGAACACCACCTTGCCAAGGTGGGGGTCGCGGGTTCGAATCCCGTCGTTCGCTTAGAGAGGCCGGGGTGGCGGAACTGGCAGACGCACAGGACTTAAAATCCTGCGATTGGTAACGATCGTACCGGTTCGATTCCGGTCCTCGGCATAATATAAGAGCACCCTTAGCTCAACTGGATAGAGTACCTGACTACGAATCAGGCGGTTAGAGGTTCGACTCCTCTAGGGTGCATTTTCTATTTAACTCGGGAAGTAGCTCAGCTTGGTAGAGTACTTGGTTTGGGACCAAGGTGTCGCAGGTTCGAATCCTGTCTTCCCGATTCATTAAAGAGATACCTATGTGTATCTTTTTTATTTTTAAAATTAAGAGAGAATCATTTTGGTTCTCTCTTTTTTGAATTTCAGTAATTCATTCTATAGTCATTTAGTTTTAAAAAGCGTTTCAAACATTCAAAAAGATTTGGTACTTCCCTTGATAAATCCGTCACTTTCTTTTTCAAGAAACCTCAAGCTTGCTCAATAGGATTCAAATCTGGTGAATAAGGTGGTAGAGGTAAGAAAAAGTTCTTATCTTGAATGCAAAGCTCATCCAAAATGTTCTTAGGATGAAAACTAGCATTGTCCATGACAATGACATGAGGGCTCTTCAAAACAGGTAGAAGTTGCGTTTTGAACCACTCCACAAAGAAATTACTCATCATACTTTCCTTGTAAATCATAGAAGCTATAAACTCTCCGTCTACTTGTCCTGCAACAATTGAAGTCCGCTAATCTTTTCATAGACTTTTTCCCCTCTAGGAGCCTGTGCATAAGTACGATAGAGGTAGCGGTCGATTCCTGTTTCATTAATATATACGACTGGTAAATCTTTTAGGATATTCAAAATATAAAGAAACTCATCGACTTTCTCAGGATCTTGTTCCTTAAAGCTAGTCGTCTTTTTTTAAAGCGACATGAATCTGCTTTAAAGCTACCCATACTGAAGGAACAGCACAATCAAAATGTACCGCAATTTCCCGTAAAAAAGCATCTGGATGAGCCTCTACAAAGGCTTTTAATTCCTCTAAAGGAATTTTCCGCTTTTTGACGACTCGTTTTTTTCGCTCTAAGTATCCTTGTTCACGTCTTTCTTTTCCTACGTGAAGAGAGTTCTGACGCCTACATCAAAAACTTTAGTTGCTTCGACATGGCTGTGTCCCTCTTTGATGTAATCTAATGCTCCTTGTTTAAAATCTGTACTATATGCAGAGTTTTATTGTAATATGCTTATTTAAAACTAAGAAACTATAAATGAGTATTAGTTTATGTTATAGTTTAAATTTGCTATCACTTTGAAGGAAATAACTATAGATTCTTTTCCACCTCATGTTTTATTGTATAGTGTATTTTGCTTGCTTTGAACAGAATCTTTTATGACATTTGTCATATTTTCTAGTGACAGAAGCATCTAACTCTGCTAACTTCAAAAGACTATAATTGAAGTATGAAATGGAGGAATAAAAAAATGAAAGATAAAGTAATTGTCGCAATGAGTTTAGTAACAGCAGGAATCATGACTTATCCCATGTTCTCAGGATTGGACGAAGGATTCTATCATTTTCCTTGGGAGCTATTTGCAGGATTTGGAATGATGTCCTGGCTTATCCGAGAAGGTTTGAAATTAGTCTCAGATGTGAAAAAGGAGTTTGAAAAATGAAAAAAGCGATTCTCTATCTTTTTATTGGACTGTCACTAGTGGTATGGTTGGTAGAAATGTTTACAGGTTGGTTTGATCAAGCCTTCCTTCACCAAGCTATTCGCGGTGCCTGGGGATTAGGATTTATGATTTTTATCTCCTTTCCGATGGGAAAGGAGTGGCTGAAAGGAGAATATCATGAACATGATTAAGGTAGAAAGCCTAAATAAAAACATCAAGGGCAAGGCTATATTGAAGGGTATTTCCTTTGAGGTAGCTGAAGGTGAATGCGTCGCCTTGATTGGTCCCAATGGTGCTGGGAAGACCACACTCTTGGACTGTTTGCTAGGAGATAAACTAGTCGCCAGCGGTCAAGTATCTATCCAAGGCTTGCCAGTGACGAGTTCTCAGTTAGACTATATTAGAGGTTACTTGCCTCAAGAAAATGTCATCGTTCAGAAATTAAAGGTCAAAGAGCTGATTGCTTTCTTTCAAAGTATTTATCCAAATCCCTTGAACAACCAGGAGATCGATCAACTACTGCAGTTTGACAAGCAACAAAAAGAACAATTGGCAGAAAAATTGTCAGGTGGGCAGAAGCGTCTCTTCTCTTTTGTCTTGACCTTGATTGGCCGACCAAAGCTTGTCTTTTTGGATGAGCCTACTGCAGCCATGGATACCTCAACTCGTCAACGTTTTTGGGAAATTGTCCAGGATCTAAAAGCGCAGGGAGTCACCATTCTCTATTCATCCCATTATATCGAAGAGGTAGAGCATACAGCTGACCGAATCTTGGTCTTAAATAAGGGAGAGTTGATTCGTGACACGACGCCTCTAGCTATGCGCAGTGAGGAGATTGAAAAGCACTTTATCCTTCCTCTAGTATACAAGGGAGTCATTGAGCAGTCTAACTTGGTTGAAAACTGGTCACAAAAACAAGATGCTTTGCAAGTAGTTACACGTGAAGCGGATGCTTTTTGGCAACTGTTAGTGCAAGCGGGATGTAGCATACAAGAAATCGAAGTTAATAACCGTAGTTTGCTAGATACAATCTTTGAAGAAACACAGAAGGGAGATGACTAAGATGAAACGATGGATCGCATTAAATAAGATAGAATTTCTATTGACCAAACGGCAACTAGTCTATTATTTATTATCCGTAGGGATGCCGACAACCTTCTATTTATTCTTTTCAGGCATGTCCCAGGAAACACCAGGTGGACCGGCTAATTTTATGCGCGACTACCTCATCTCCATGACGGCTTTTTCCATGATGTCGACAGCTATCTTTTCATTCCCAGTTGTTTTACATACCGATAAGATCAACAACTGGCAGAAAATATTACGTCATAGCCCTGTAAATATGGTAGAATATTATCTATCAAAGATAACAAGTATGATGGTTAATTATTTGGTCTCAATTCTGGTTGTTTTCTCAGTTGGGCATTTTGTAAGAGGTGTGGACATGTCTCTTGGAAACTGGATTGGAGCTGCGCTTTTGCTGATAGTTGGAAGTGTAGCTTTTGTAGCCCTTGGTTTGGCCTTGACTCTCCTACCAACTAGTCAGTTGATGTCTGTTGTAGGCAATCTTCTTTACTTTGGCTTGGCTGTTTTAGGCGGACTCTGGATGCCCGTCTCTTTATTTCCAGACTGGATGCAAGCAATCGGGAAGCGTCTACCAAGCTATCAGTTGATGGAATTGATCAAGACCTTCTTAAATGAGGGTGGCATCAATTTATCAGCCACAGTTTATCTACTTGTTTTTTCAGCAGTTTTGTTTGGTTTGACCATTTACCTTCAAGGTCATAAGGAGAATGCTTAATGCTTGAAAGACTGAAGAGCATAGACTATATGTATTGGGCCAGTTTGATTTTTATGGTTTTTCCCATCCTTCCTGTAGTGATTGGGGAGCTTGCTGTCTGGCATTTATTGATTGATATTCTATTTGTAGTGGCGTATTTGGGTGTTTTAACAACTAAGAATCAGTGCCTATCTTGGCTTTTCTGGGGCATCATGCTGGTCTATGTAGCTGGGAACACCGCCTTTGTTGCTGTAAATTATATCTGGTTCTTCTTTTTCCTTTCCAATCTCTTAATTTATCATTTTGGCGTACGTAGTTTTAATTCTTTACATGTCCGGACTTTTCTCTTTGCTCAAGTGCTTGTGGTGGGGCAACTGTTGATTATTCAGAGAATCGAAGTTGGGTTTCTATTCTATCTACTTGTAATTCTTGCTTTTGTCGATTTGATGACATTGGGCTTGGTTCGGATTCGCATTGTCGAGGATTTGAAAGAAGCTCAGGCTAGACAAAATGCCCAGATAAATCTATTGCTTGCTGAAAATGAACGTAGTCGTATCGGTCAGGATTTGCACGATAGCCTGGGACATACCTTTGCCATGCTGAGTGTCAAGACAGATCTAGCCTTGCAGTTATTTCAGATGGAGGCCTATCCACAGGTGGAAAAGGAATTAAAAGAAATTCACCAGATCAGCAAGGATTCCATGAATGAAGTGCGAACCATCGTGGAAAATCTGAAATCACGGACCCTAGCTTCAGAGCTTGAAACTGTCAAAAAGATGCTGGAGATTGCTGGAATTGAGGTTGAGGTTGACAATCAGTTAGACAAGGCTAGTTTGACCCAGGATGTAGAGTCGACGGCTGCTATGATTTTGTTAGAACTTGCGACCAATATCATCAAACATGCCAGCGCTAATAAAGCCTATCTAAAACTGGAACGTACAGATCAGGAATTGGTTCTGACAGTTAGAGATGACGGGAAAGGTTTTGCAACTGTAAAAGGAAATGAACTCCATACAGTCCGTGACCGTGCAGCAGCCTTCTCAGGTCAAGTAGAGCTGGTCAGTTTGAAACATCCAACAGAGGTGCGCGTGCATCTGCCTTATAAGGAGAAAAAGTAGATGAAAGTATTAGTCGCAGAAGATCAAAGTATGCTTAGAGACGCCATGTGCCAGCTCTTGAGCTTTCAACCAGATGTGGAGACTGTTCTGCAGGCGAAAAATGGAGCCGAGGCTATCGAGGTTTTGGGGAAAGAAGCAGTAGATATTGCCATCCTTGATGTAGAAATGCCTGTTAAGACAGGTCTTGAAGTGCTGGAGTGGATACGATCAGAAAAGCTAGAAACAAAGGTGGTTGTGGTGACGACCTTCAAGCGTCCTGGGTATTTTGAACGTGCAGTTAAGGCTGGAGTGAATGCTTATGTATTAAAGGAACGAAGCATCGCAGACCTCATGCAAACCTTGCACACAGTCCTCGAAGGGCGCAAGGAGTATTCGCCTGAATTGATGGAAGTGGTTATGACGCATCCCAATCCATTAACAGAACAAGAAATCGCAGTTTTAAAGGGAATTGCTCAGGGTTTATCTAATCAAGAAATTGCAGACAAACTTTATCTATCCAACGGAACAGTCCGAAACTATGTCACCAATATTTTTTCGAAACTAGATGCAGGTAATCGAACAGAGGCAGCTAATATCGCAAAAGAATGTGGTTGGTTGTGATGATATAATATTTTTTTGAACATTATGTGTTAAAATTGATGGGATTGAATGGAACAATACTAACTTTAGGAGGGTGGGATTCCTCCTTTTTCTTTTTTGGGGGAGTACTACAAAAGAGCTAAAATTAAGAATAAAAAAGAAAAATATCTTGACAACCAATGGAAAATTTTGTTACAATAATAGACGGTACTTTTTACTTTTGGTCTCTCAAGAGTGTACAGGGACGTGCTGACAAATGTTGCAAAAGTACACACAGATGATAGCTGTCACCAAGTGTATCATCACCAAAAATAAAAAAACACAGGAGAATGTAGATGCCTACAATTAACCAATTGGTTCGCAAACCGCGTAAATCAAAAGTAGAAAAATCTAAATCACCAGCTTTGAACGTTGGTTACAACAGTCATAAAAAAGTTCAAACAAACGTTTCTTCACCACAAAAACGTGGTGTTGCAACTCGTGTTGGAACAATGACACCTAAAAAACCTAACTCAGCCCTTCGTAAATTTGCTCGTGTACGTTTGAGCAACCTTATCGAAGTTACTGCCTACATCCCAGGTATCGGACACAACTTGCAAGAGCACAGCGTGGTTCTTCTTCGTGGTGGACGTGTAAAAGACCTTCCAGGGGTACGTTACCATATCGTCCGTGGTGCACTTGATACTGCAGGTGTTAACGATCGTAAACAAGGCCGTTCTAAATACGGTACTAAACGTCCAAAAGCATAAGGAAAGGGGATAAAGAGAAATGAGTCGTAAAAATAGAGCTCCAAAACGTGACGTATTGCCAGATCCGCTTTACAATTCACAATTAGTTACTCGTCTTATCAACCGCGTTATGCTTGATGGTAAACGTGGTACAGCTGCTTCAATCGTTTACGGTGCCTTTGAGCAAATCAAAGAAGCTACTGGCAACGATGCACTTGAAGTATTTGAAACAGCTATGGAAAACATCATGCCTGTACTTGAAGTACGTGCACGTCGTGTTGGTGGTTCTAACTACCAAGTCCCAGTTGAAGTTCGTCCAGAACGTCGTACAACACTTGGACTTCGTTGGTTGGTAACAATCGCTCGTCTTCGTGGTGAACACACAATGCAAGACCGTCTTGCAAAAGAAATCTTGGATGCTGCTAACAACACTGGTGCAGCAGTTAAGAAACGTGAAGACACTCACCGTATGGCTGAAGCTAACCGTGCATTCGCACACTTCCGTTGGTAAAATCATGATGCTAGGAACGGTAAGGATGCAAGGTGAAAATAGGAAACTGACGCAGTATCCGACGAATACAAGGAAGTTTATCTTTTTCACACAGCATCCCGTTCCGGCTCAAATCGGCTAGCTAACTCTGGCCCGAGTTCAATTCAACTTGTAAATCTACAAGTTGAAACCAACAATAGCATGAAAACATTGAGAACGGGTAGGTCCTGCCTATCCGTTTTTATTAAAATCGTGTTATAATAGAATAGAAATCAAAATAAATAGGAGAAACAAACCTCATGGCACGCGAATTTTCACTTGAAAAAACTCGTAATATCGGTATCATGGCTCACGTCGATGCTGGTAAAACAACAACTACTGAGCGTATTCTTTACTACACTGGTAAAATCCACAAAATCGGTGAAACTCACGAAGGTGCGTCACAAATGGACTGGATGGAGCAAGAGCAAGAACGTGGTATCACTATCACATCTGCTGCGACAACAGCTCAATGGAACAACCACCGCGTAAACATCATCGACACACCAGGACACGTGGACTTCACAATCGAAGTACAACGTTCTCTTCGTGTATTGGATGGTGCGGTTACCGTTCTTGACTCACAATCAGGTGTTGAACCTCAAACTGAAACAGTTTGGCGTCAAGCAACTGAGTACGGAGTTCCACGTATCGTATTTGCCAACAAAATGGACAAAATCGGTGCTGACTTCCTTTACTCTGTAAGCACACTTCACGATCGTCTTCAAGCAAATGCACACCCAATCCAATTGCCGATCGGTTCTGAAGATGACTTCCGTGGTATCATTGACTTGATCAAGATGAAAGCTGAAATCTATACTAACGACCTTGGTACAGATATCCTTGAAGAAGATATTCCAGCTGAATACCTTGACCAAGCACAAGAATACCGTGAAAAATTGGTTGAAGCAGTTGCTGAAACTGACGAAGAATTGATGATGAAATACCTCGAAGGTGAAGAAATCACTAATGAAGAATTGAAAGCTGGTATCCGTAAAGCGACTATCAACGTTGAATTCTTCCCAGTATTGTGTGGTTCTGCCTTCAAAAACAAAGGTGTTCAATTGATGCTTGATGCGGTTATCGACTACCTTCCAAGCCCACTTGACATCCCAGCGATCAAAGGTATCAACCCAGATACAGATGAAGAAGAAACTCGTCCTGCATCTGACGAAGAGCCATTTGCAGCTCTTGCCTTCAAGATTATGACAGACCCATTCGTAGGTCGTTTGACATTCTTCCGTGTTTACTCAGGTGTGCTTCAATCAGGTTCATACGTATTGAACACTTCTAAAGGTAAACGTGAACGTATCGGACGTATCCTTCAAATGCACGCTAACAGCCGTCAAGAAATCGACACTGTTTACTCAGGTGATATCGCTGCTGCCGTTGGTTTGAAAGATACTACTACTGGTGACTCATTGACAGATGAAAAAGCTAAAATCATCCTTGAGTCAATCAACGTTCCAGAACCAGTTATCCAATTGATGGTTGAGCCTAAATCTAAAGCAGACCAAGATAAGATGGGTATCGCCCTTCAAAAATTGGCTGAAGAAGATCCAACATTCCGTGTTGAAACAAACGTTGAAACTGGTGAAACAGTTATCTCTGGTATGGGTGAGCTTCACCTTGACGTCCTTGTTGACCGTATGCGTCGTGAGTTCAAAGTTGAAGCGAACGTAGGTGCCCCTCAAGTATCTTACCGTGAAACATTCCGCGCTTCTACTCAAGCACGTGGATTCTTCAAACGTCAGTCTGGTGGTAAAGGTCAATTCGGTGATGTATGGATTGAATTTACTCCAAACGAAGAAGGTAAAGGATTCGAATTCGAAAACGCAATCGTCGGTGGTGTGGTTCCTCGTGAATTTATCCCAGCGGTTGAAAAAGGTTTGGTAGAATCTATGGCTAACGGTGTTCTTGCAGGTTACCCAATGGTTGACGTTAAAGCTAAGCTTTACGATGGTTCATACCACGATGTCGACTCATCTGAAACTGCCTTCAAGATCGCGGCTTCACTTGCCCTTAAAGAAGCTGCTAAATCAGCACAACCAGCTATCCTTGAGCCAATGATGCTTGTAACAATCACTGTTCCAGAAGAAAACCTTGGTGATGTTATGGGTCACGTAACTGCTCGTCGTGGACGTGTAGATGGTATGGAAGCACACGGTAACAGCCAAATCGTTCGTGCTTATGTTCCACTTGCTGAAATGTTCGGTTACGCAACAGTTCTTCGTTCTGCATCTCAAGGACGTGGTACATTCATGATGGTATTTGACCACTACGAAGATGTACCTAAGTCAGTACAAGAAGAAATCATTAAGAAAAACAAAGGTGAAGACTAATCAGTTCTCACTCTAGAAGGAAGTCACTTAGTGGCTTCCTTTTGTCTTTAGAAAATACCTCTAAATATGGTAAAATAGTAGAAGAATAATGTGAGGAAAATGAATGTCAAATAGTTTTGAAATTTTGATGAATCAACTGGGGATGCCTGCTGAAATGAGACAGGCATCTGCTTTATCACATGCTGATATTGAAGGTGTTGTGGTTCATAAAATTAGTAAGGTATGGGAGTTTCATTTCGTATTTTCTAATATTTTACCGATTGAAATCTTTTTAGAATTAAAGAAAGGGCTGAGTGAGGAATTTTCTAAGACAGGCAATAAAGCTGTTTTCGAAATCAAGGCTCTGTCTCAAGAATTTTCAAATCAACTCTTACAAGCATATTATAAAGAGGCTTTTTCTGAAGGGCCATGTGCTAGTCAAGGTTTTAAGTCCCTTTATCAAAATCTGAAAGTTCGTGCTGAGGGCAATCAACTCTTTATTGAAGGCTCAGAAGCCATTGATAAGGAACATTTTAAGAAAAATCATCTTCCTAATTTAGCTAAACAACTTGAAAAATTTGGCTTTCCTACTTTTAACTGTCAAGTAGAGAAGAATGATGTGCTGACCCAAGAGCAGGAAGAAGCCTTTCATGCCGAAAATGAACAGATTGTTCAAGCTGCCAATGAGGAAGCGCTCCGTGCTATGGAGCAACTGGAACAGATGGCACCACCTCCAGCAGAAGAGAAACCAACCTTTGATTTTCAAGCCAAAAAAGCTGCAGCTAAACCGAAATTGGACAAGGCGGAGATTACTCCTATGATTGAAGTGACGACTGAGGAAAATCGTCTGGTCTTTGAAGGGGTTGTTTTTGATGTGGAGCAAAAAGTGACCAGAACAGGTCGTGTTTTAATCAACTTTAAAATGACGGACTACACTTCAAGTTTTTCTATGCAAAAGTGGGTTAAAAATGAGGAAGAGGCTCAGAAATTTGATCTAATCAAGAAAAATTCTTGGCTACGAGTGCGTGGGAATGTGGAGATGAATAACTTCACACGCGATTTGACTATGAATGTGCAGGATGTGCAGGAAGTTGTTCACTATGAGCGGAAGGATTTGATGCCAGAAGGTGAGCGTCGGGTTGAGTTTCATGCCCATACAAATATGTCGACTATGGATGCTCTACCAGAGGTCGAAGAAATCGTTGCGACAGCTGCTAAGTGGGGACACAAGGCGGTTGCCATTACCGACCATGGAAATGTTCAATCTTTCCCACACGGTTATAAGGCGGCCAAAAAAGCTGGAATTCAGCTGATTTATGGAATGGAAGCCAATATTGTGGAGGATCGTGTCCCTATCGTCTATAACGAAGTGGAGATGGACTTGTCAGAAGCAACCTATGTGGTCTTTGACGTGGAAACGACGGGTCTATCAGCCATCTATAATGACTTGATTCAGGTTGCGGCCTCTAAGATGTACAAGGGGAATGTCATTGCTGAATTTGATGAATTTATCAATCCTGGGCATCCCTTGTCAGCCTTTACCACGGAGTTGACTGGAATTACAGATGATCATGTCAAAAATGCCAAACCACTGGAACAAGTTTTACAAGAATTCCAAGAATTTTGCAAGGATACAGTCTTAGTCGCACACAATGCCACCTTTGACGTTGGCTTTATGAATGCTAACTATGAGCGTCATGGTTTGCCAAAGATTAGTCAGCCAGTTATTGATACGCTGGAGTTTGCTAGAAACCTCTATCCTGAGTACAAACGTCATGGTTTGGGGCCTTTGACCAAGCGCTTTGGTGTGGCTCTAGAACATCACCACATGGCCAACTACGATGCGGAAGCTACTGGTCGTCTGCTTTTCATCTTTATCAAAGAGGTAGCAGAAAAACATGGTGTGACCAATCTAGCTAGACTCAACATTGATCTAATCAGTCCAGATTCTTATAAAAAAGCTCGAATCAAACATGCGACCATTTATGTCAAGAATCAGGTAGGTCTAAAAAATATCTTTAAGTTAGTTTCTTTGTCCAATACCAAGTACTTTGAAGGAGTACCACGGATTCCGAGAACGGTTCTAGATGACCATCGGGAAGGTTTGATTTTAGGTTCAGCTTGCTCTGAAGGTGAAGTTTTTGATGCAGTCGTTTCCCAAGGTGTGGATGCGGCGGTTGAGGTGGCCAAGTATTATGACTTTATTGAGGTCATGCCGCCAGCTATCTATGCTCCCTTGATTGCCAAGGAGCAGATTAAGGATATGGAGGAGCTCCAGACTATTATCAGGAGTTTGATAGAGGTTGGAGAACGCCTTAGCAAGCCCGTTTTGGCTACGGGAAATGTACACTATATCGAACCGGAAGAAGAGATTTACCGTGAAATTATCGTCCGTAGTTTGGGACAGGGAGCTATGATTAACCGAACTATCGGTCATGGAGAACATGCCCAACCAGCTCCTTTGCCAAAGGCTCATTTTAGAACGACTAATGAGATGTTGGATGAATTTGCCTTCTTGGGAGAGGAACTGGCTCGTAAATTGGTTATTGAAAACACCAATGCCTTGGCAGAAATCTTTGAACCCGTTGAGGTTGTTAAGGGTGATCTCTATACACCTTTTATTGACAAGGCTGAAGAAACGGTCGCTGAGTTGACCTATAAGAAAGCTTTTGAAATTTATGGAAATCCGCTGCCAGATATCGTTGATTTGCGGATTGAAAAAGAACTAACCTCTATTCTGGGGAATGGATTTGCTGTGATTTATCTAGCCTCGCAGATGCTAGTACAACGATCCAATGAACGGGGTTACTTGGTTGGTTCTCGTGGGTCTGTCGGATCTAGTTTCGTTGCGACCATGATTGGGATTACAGAGGTCAATCCTCTCTCTCCTCACTATGTCTGTGGTCAGTGTCAGTACAGCGAATTTATCACCGATGGTTCTTACGGTTCAGGTTTTGATATGCCCAATAAGGACTGTCCAAAATGTGGTCACAAACTCAGCAAAAACGGACAGGATATTCCTTTCGAGACCTTCCTTGGTTTTGATGGGGACAAGGTTCCCGATATTGACTTGAACTTCTCGGGAGAAGACCAGCCTAGCGCCCACTTGGATGTGCGTGATATCTTTGGTGAGGAATATGCCTTCCGTGCAGGAACGGTTGGTACGGTGGCTGCCAAGACTGCCTATGGATTTGTCAAGGGCTATGAGCGAGATTATGGCAAGTTTTATCGTGATGCAGAGGTGGAACGTCTTGCCCAAGGTGCTGCTGGTGTCAAGCGGACAACAGGACAACACCCGGGGGGAATCGTTGTTATTCCTAACTACATGGATGTCTACGACTTTACGCCTGTCCAGTATCCAGCAGATGACGTGACAGCTGAATGGCAGACTACTCACTTTAACTTCCATGATATCGACGAGAACGTCCTCAAACTCGATGTACTAGGACATGATGATCCAACCATGATTCGGAAACTTCAGGATTTGTCTGGGATTGACCCTAATGAAATTCCTATGGATGACGAAGGCGTGATGGCACTCTTTTCTGGGACTGATGTGCTAGGAGTAACACCTGAGCAAATCGGAACGCCTACGGGTATGCTGGGGATTCCAGAATTTGGAACCAACTTTGTTCGAGGAATGGTTGATGAAACCCATCCGACGACTTTTGCAGAATTGCTTCAGTTGTCAGGGTTGTCCCACGGTACCGATGTTTGGCTAGGCAATGCCCAAGATTTGATTAAACAAGGGATTGCTGACCTATCAACTGTCATTGGTTGTCGGGACGACATCATGGTTTACCTCATGCATGCTGGTCTTGAACCTAAGATGGCCTTTACCATCATGGAACGGGTACGTAAGGGCTTGTGGCTCAAGATTTCCGAGGAGGAGAGAAATGGCTACATCGAAGCCATGAAGGCCAATAAGGTACCAGAGTGGTATATCGATTCCTGTGGGAAAATTAAGTATATGTTCCCCAAAGCCCATGCGGCAGCCTACGTTATGATGGCCTTGCGTGTAGCTTACTTCAAGGTTCATCATCCCATTTATTACTACTGTGCTTACTTCTCCATTCGTGCCAAGGCTTTTGATATCAAGACCATGGGTGCGGGCTTGGATGCCATCAAACGCAGAATGGAAGAAATCGCTGAAAAACGGAAAAACAATGAAGCCTCTAATGTGGAAATCGATCTCTATACAACTCTTGAGATTGTCAATGAGATGTGGGAGCGTGGTTTCAAGTTTGGAAAACTCGATCTCTACCGTAGTCAGGCGACAGAGTTCCTCATCGATGGGGATACCCTCATTCCACCATTTGTAGCAATGGATGGTCTGGGAGAGAACGTTGCTAAGCAGTTGGTGCGAGCGCGTGAAGAGGGAGAATTCCTCTCAAAAACAGAACTACGCAAACGTGGTGGACTCTCATCAACTTTGGTTGAAAAGATGGATGAGATGGGTATTCTTGGAAATATGCCAGAGGATAACCAGTTGAGTTTGTTTGATGAGTTGTTTTAAGAAAAAAATTAACAGACGGACAAATATTGTCCATCTGTTTTGTTATACTTATAGTACAAAAGAAAAAGAGGTTTAAATGATGAACAATACAGGCTTAAATAACAAATATCAACTTGAAAATTTTCTAGAAAAAGATGGCAATGCTTTAGCAAAGAAAGAAGCCTTAGAAGTAGTAAAGAACTTAGGCTTAAAATACAATCCATTTTATATTTATGGGGAATCGGGTTCAGGAAAAACACATCTGCTACAAGCTATTGGTAATAAGGTTCTTGAGAAAAATCCAGAAAAGCGAGTAAAATATATTTCTGCCGAAAACTTATTAGAAAATGAGCTAGAAATACAAAAAATTAGAGGTGAGGAGTTGGATCTTCTACTAGTAGATGATATTCAGGTATTGGGAGAAAAAGATGATATGATTCAAGAAAAAATTTTTAACCTCTTTAATTCTTTCTTTGGTAGGAAAACGCAAATTGTTTTATCTGGTAATTCTGAACCAGATCAGTTGAAAAATGTTCAATCTCGTTTGATTGTGCGTTTTAAGTGGGGAATGATAGCGTGTCTAACATCGCTTGAAGATGAATAAAAAGGACTTTAGATGAATGATCAAGAGAGATTACTAACGATCTTTTTACGCTTACAGTTTGGGATTCCATTAGGAAAAAAGCAACTGGTTCAGGAATTTGAGGTTAGTAAAAAGACGATACAGAGAGATTTTTCGCTACTCCGTGATATTTTATCTAGTAACACCAGTTATAGTGGAGATTTGCTTTATAACCGTAAGACGAATAAGTATTGTTTAGCAAGTAAGTCAGTTTTTAATAAAAAGGATATACTCGTTATTTCAAAGATTTTATTGGAAAATCGAGCATTGAATCGGCCAGAAATTGATAGCTTACTAAAAAATTTACTGGTTTTAGTTCCTCGTGATGACCAGAAAGAAATCGAGAAGATTATTGGTAGTGAAAAGCTCAATTATGCTCCCTTAGCGGATCAGCAAAATAGAATAGAGAAAATTTGGAATTTATCAGAAGCTATTTTGCATGAACAGGTTCTAGACATTATCTATCAAAAACCTTATTCTGAATCTTCTAAGAGGCAGACTGTTTTACCAGTCTCTCTTTACTATGATAGTCATTATTTCTATCTGGTTGTTTACCAGTTGAAACATGCTACTTATATTACTTTAAGAGTAGACCGTATCGAGTCATGGTCTCTTAGTGGTATAGAGAAACCCTCTATTTCTTATCGAGATAAATTTAGAGATGGTGACATTCGTAACGAGAGAGTGGATGCTTTTATCGGGAAGAAAATCAGTATTGAGATCGAGTATTTGAATGATCCGACTATTGTGATGGATCAATTTCCAAATGCAAAAATAGTTGGGAAAAATGGTGACTGGACTCATTTTCAGTTTGAAAGTCAGCATACACCGGGTCTTAAACGCTGGTTGCTGGGACAAGGGGAAGCAGTTACTGTTTTGTCTCCTCGGATTTTAGTAGAGGATATGAAGCGAACAGTTCAAGAAATGATAGATAAATATAAATGAGGATAAAATGAGTATTCAATTTACTTCTAAAAAGGTTGGAGAACTATTGGAAGAAGGGGACTTGCGAATTCCTTCTTATCAAAGACCTTATAAATGGAACAGAAAACATATCCGTAATCTTTTTTATGATTTACGAGATGCTATGGGGAAAAAGGAATATCAGATTGGATCCGTTATCCTGCATGAAAATGATGGACACTTAGATATTGTCGATGGACAGCAACGGCTAATTTCAATTTCTTTGTTTCTTCATTCGTTAGATGATTTAGAGAATTATAAGGGTGCGAATCAACTGTTGAGTGCTGAAGAATTTGGAGAGATATCTTGCTATCATGCGAGTGAAAATTATAATGAGTGGAAAAATTTAACTCAATTAGTTGGCGAAAATGAGGCAAAAGATATTTGCAACTTTTTATTAGAGAATTGTGCTGTCTCTGTGATTACTATGCCCCAAGAACGATTATCAGAAGCCTTTCAGTTATTTGATTCTCAGAATAATCGTGGAAAATCTTTAGAACCTCATGATTTGCTCAAAGCTTATCATCTTCGCAAGCAAGATTCCGAAGACGAAAGAATTGTGGAAAAGTGGGAGCAATTTGTAGAGGATAAAGAGTTAAGTCTCAAAGAGTTGTTTGATAAACATCTTTTTCGTATGAGACGTTGGTCGCGAGGAGAGACAGGATTAACAAACAAGCGTTATGGATCTTATCTCCGCTTTACAGAGGATTTTATTGACGATTTTAAAGGCGTTGATTTGAATCAGAACTTTCCATATCTAGAATTGTATCGTCATATTGAAAATCTCCCTATGTCAATTACTATGCCAATCATTGATGGAAGTAAATTTTTTGAGTATATTGAATCTGCTCATGAAACTATTAGAGTTCATAAAAATTTTTTAAATAAACAGTTAGGGGTCTCTAATGAGTCAGAGAAGGAAGAACAAAATTTAGCTTACCCAGAAGGTATGTTAAACATTTACAATAGCTCAAAGGGGCGCTACCTCAAGTGTCACAATCTATTTCTAAATATTTGCTTGCTTTTCGCAGATAGATTTGGAAAAGATGAGCTATCAAAGGAGATAGTAGAGACCTTGTTTATTTGGTCTTACTACCCTCGAGTTAAATCTAAAGCCATATATGATGCGACGGTTGGGAACTATGCTGCTGGTGGAAGGTTTAGACAAAAAGAGGTTCAAAAGCTATTTCAACTTTTATCCCATGCTGTCACTCCGAATGATTTTATGATCAAGATAGATAGAGAGTTATTTGAAAATTATACTGTGGATAGGATTATAGAAGAGGAAAAAGATAAATGGTAGAAACACATATAAGCTTATCAGTTAATCGTTTGTTAAATGAAGATACCTATGCTATTCCTCTTTATCAGAGAAATTTTGCTTGGACTTATGATGAAATTGAGCAGTTATTGAACGACGTAGCAGATGCTTTTCAAGAAAATAGAGACAATTATTATATTGGAACATTGGTCGTTAATAAAGAGAATGACATTTTCAAAATCATAGATGGGCAACAACGGACAACAGCCCTTAATTTGATTGCCTTAGCTTTGAAGCATGAGTTTGGTTTTGATAGATTGAAAGCTGTCAATCTTACCTTTCCAGCTAGGAAGAAATCGAATGAGAATATTCAAAAGCTATTTACCAAGCAAAAAATTTCAGAGGACGATGAAAATGAGCTGACTAGAGGTTACGGACATGCTAAAGACGCATTGAAAAAAGTGCTAGAGGAGCGCCGTCTTGATCTTCAGTCTTTCGTTGATTATCTTTTTGAGAAGGTTATCATTTTTCGGAGTATACTTCCTGAAGATTTAGATTTGAATCTTTATTTCGAACGTTTCAACTCTCGAGGTGAACAACTAGAAGCTCATGAGATTCTTAAGGCGCAAATGATGGCTAAGTTCGGTACAGATCAAGAAATGGCGCAAAAGTTTGCGAGAATTTGGGATGCCTGTGCAGAGTTTGATAAGCCGGTAGCAAGTCAGTTTAAGATGCGGCGGAAGAGAGCAGATGACTTTCAAGAACGTGAACGTATTTTTGGATGGCATTTTACAAATTACTCATTTCATAATATTTATAATGATATTGATTTTCATCAAAATGAAAGAAGAAAGTTATCAGATATATTAGGAAAAAAGATAAATGAAAAAAATATAGAAGTAGAAAAAGATTTTGGCGATTATACTACAGTCATTGATTTTCCAACATTCTTACTCCATGTTTTGGCAATTGAGGAAGGTAAGAAAACTGATGAGATTCAACTAGATGATAAGAAACTCTTAGCACTATTTGATATAAAAAATAAAGATAAAACTTGGGTTATTGAATTTAGTGAATTTCTTCTTAGAATAAAACATATTTTCGATAATTACATCATTAGAAACTCGAATACGGATTCTTCAAGTAGAAATAAGGATGAATGGTTTTTACAGAAGGGGACTTATTATGAATATCAACCTAATGGGAAAGCGAAAGAGCATTATATCGTTGAAGAACGCTTTACTAAGAATACATTTTCAGATTCGGAAATTAACCAAAACATTATCCTCCTTCAATCCATGTTTGCTGTGACCTTTACTGCTAATCGTGATAGTCGTTGGTTATATGAAATCTTGCAATTTTTGTTTAACCATATTGAAGAGCTAAATCAAACAGAATTTGCTAGTCAGTTTAAGGATTTTCTTGAAAAAATGGCAGTGAGATATGCTGAGGAAAGATTGTTTACCGAAGATAAAAGTATCAAAAAATATGGGGCAATTCCTGTTTACGCTTTTAACTTTGTAGATTATGTTTTATGGAAAAATCGTGAAGAATTGAAGAAAGATTACGATATTGAGTTTAAAGATTTTAAATTTGCTTATCGTCGCTCCGTAGAACATTGGTATCCTCAGAATCCAAATGGACATGATGGAGAGAGCCAATTACCTGCTGAGTTTTTACATTCCTTTGGCAACCTTTGTATTATTACCGATAGTCAGAACTCCAGGTTTGGCAACTCCTATCCAGAAGCTAAATTAAAACAATGGGAAAAAGAAGATATATTCCATCGCCAGAGTTTAAAATTACAGATGATGGCAGAGATAACTTCTAAAAAAGATTCTGGTTGGGGTCCGGAACAAATAACAGAACTGGAAAAAGAGATCTTGACTAGGGTAAATCATTTTATAGAAAATAAGTCATCAGAGCAACGATAATCATCTATTTAAAGAGGCTAATGTATATCTAATAGATTTACATTAGCCTTCTTTTTTGTTAAAATATTCTATAGAAAGAGGGTGAGAGTATGTCAAAGACGAGTATGAGCATACGTCTGGATAGTGAGGTGAAGGAGCAGGCCCAACAGGTGTTTAATAATCTGGGGATGGATATGACGACTGCCATCAACATTTTCCTTCGTCAAGCTATTCAATATCAGGGATTACCTTTTGATGTTAGACTAGACGAGAATCGGAAGTTGCTTGAGGTATTAACGGATTTAGACCAAAATCGTAATATGAGCCAATCCTTTGAATCAGTCTCTGACTTGATGGAGGATTTGCGTGCTTAAGATTCGTTATCATAAACAGTTTAAAAAAGATTTTAAGTTGGCAATGAAGCGTGGTTTGAAGGCAGAATTATTAGAAGAAGTTTTAAATTTTCTTGTTCAAGAAAAAGAACTTCTTGCTAGATATCGTGATCATCAATTGACGGCATCCAAGCATTTTCAAGGAGTTCGTGAATGCCATATCCAGCCAGATTGGCTTTTGGTTTATAAAGTAGACAAGGAAGAATTGATTTTAAATTTGCTGAGGACAGGCAGTCATAGTGATTTGTTTTAATAAATTTTAAGGGGGTTCTCATGAAACTAAGAATATTCGCGGAAGATAAGCCGGCTGAGAAGGTATTTGAATATCAATTAGAACTTGCTGATCAGACAATTCTTCTATCAACAGCACTCTTGTCAGGTGCTATTGCTTTAGCAGGATTATTCTCTGCTTTGAAAGAAAAATAAAAATAGAAAAGAGAAAATTACATGGTTTTACCAAATTTTAAAGAAAATCTAGAAAAATATGCGAAATTGTTGGTTGCGAACGGAATTAACGTGCAACCTGGTCATACTTTGGCTCTCTCTATAGATGTGGAGCAACGTGAGTTGGCTCACTTAATCGTCAAAGAAGCTTATGCCTTGGGTGCGCATGAGGTCATCGTTCAGTGGACAGATGATGTCATTAACCGTGAGAAATTCCTCCATGCGCCGATGGAGCGTTTGGACAATGTGCCAGAATACAAGATTGCTGAGATGAACTATCTTTTGGAGAACAAAGCTAGCCGTCTTGGAGTTCGTTCATCTGATCCAGGTGCCTTGAACGGTGTGGATGCTGACAAGCTATCAGCTTCTGCTAAAGCTATGGGACTTGCCATGAAACCAATGCGAATCGCAACTCAATCCAACAAGGTTAGCTGGACGGTAGCAGCCGCTGCTGGACTTGAGTGGGCTAAGAAAGTATTTCCAAATGCTGCGAGCGATGAAGAAGCAGTCGATCTCCTTTGGGACCAAATTTTCAAAACTTGCCGTGTCTATGAAGAAGATCCTGTTAAGGCTTGGGAAGAGCATGCAGCTATCCTCAAGAGCAAGGCAGATATGCTTAATAAAGAACAATTTTCAGCCCTTCACTACACAGCGCCAGGGACAGATTTGACACTTGGTTTGCCAAAGAACCACGTTTGGGAATCAGCTGGTGCTATCAATGCGCAGGGCGAAGGATTCTTGCCAAATATGCCGACAGAGGAAGTCTTCACAGCGCCTGACTTCCGTTGCGCAGATGGTTATGTAAGCTCTACAAAACCGCTTAGTTATAATGGAAACATCATAGAGGGTATTAAGGTGACCTTCAAGGATGGACAAATCGTAGATATCACTGCTGAGAAGGGTGATCAGGTTATGAAGGATCTTGTCTTTGAAAATGCGGGTGCGCGTGCCTTAGGTGAATGTGCCTTGGTACCAGATCCAAGCCCAATTTCTCAGTCAGGCATTACCTTCTTTAACACCCTTTTCGATGAGAATGCTTCAAACCACTTGGCTATCGGTGCAGCCTATGCGACTAGCGTCGTTGGTGGAGCAGAGATGAGCGAAGAGGAACTTGAAGCTGCAGGGCTTAACCGTTCAGATGTTCATGTGGACTTTATGATTGGGTCTAGTCAAATGGATATCGATGGTATCCGTGAGGATGGGACACGTGTACCACTCTTCCGTAACGGAGATTGGGCAAATTAAGGAGATAATATGTTAGGAAGTATGTTCGTTGGTCTCCTAGTGGGATTTTTAGCAGGTACTCTGACCAATCGTGGAGAACGCATGGGATGTTTTGGAAAAATGTTTCTCGGATGGATTGGTGCCTTTATAGGCCATTTGCTTTTTGGGACTTGGGGACCGATAATAGCAGGAACTGCCATTATTCCGGCAGTACTAGGTTCCATGATTGTCTTAGCGATTTTCTGGAGACGAGGTAGTTAATTTCCTAAATCTGATACTCAATGAAAATCAAATAGCAAACTAGGAAACTAGCCGCGGGCTGCTCAAAGCACTGCTTTGAGGTTGTGGATAGAATTGACGAAGTCAGCTCAAAACACTGTTTTGAGGTTGCAGATAGAACTGACGAAGTCAGTAACATATACCCACGGCAAGGCGACGTTGACGTAGTTTGAAGAGATTTTTGAAGAGTATGAAATGAAAAGGAGGTTGGTCATTGTACTAGCCTCCTTTTGATTATGATATAATAGTTCTATGAGATTGGATAAATTTTTAGTTGCCTGCGCTGTGGGGAGCCGGACTGAGGTCAAAAACATGCTCAAGGCTGGGCGCGTGACGGTAAATGGTAAAAAAGAGAAATCAGCTAAATTGCAGATTGATGAAAAAATAGATGAGATTTGCTTTGATGGTCAAGTGCTGGAGTATGAGGAGTTTGTCTATTATATGATGAACAAGCCCCAAGGAGTTATTTCAGCGACTGAGGATCCCAAGCACAGAACTGTTCTGGACTTGTTGGATGATATTGCTCGGAGCAAGGAAGTTTTCCCAGTAGGGCGCTTGGATATTGATACGCATGGACTCCTGCTCCTGACCAATGATGGTCAGTTGGCTCATGCTCTTCTTTCTCCCAAGCGTCATGTGGACAAGACGTATCTGGCACAAGTCAAGGGAATCATGACCCAAGAAGATGTGGAGACATTTGCTAAGGGAATTCCGCTCAAAGATTTTACCTGTCAGCCCGCTAAACTGGAGCTTGTGTCCATAGATACAGAAAAGAATCAAAGCAAAATCCGTGTGACCATTGCAGAAGGGAAGTTCCATCAGGTCAAACGTATGGTGGCATACTGTGGTAAGGAAGTAGTAGACCTACAGCGTTTGACTATGGGAACTCTGATTTTAGACGAGAACTTGCAACGAGGAGAATGGCGTCGCTTGACCAAGGAGGAATTAGAAGTTCTTCTTGCGAGTATTGCTTAATTGGGTTTATATCAGAAAAAGGTGAGGAAGAATATCCTTGCCTTTTATGTTTTTCAGTTGCTTACTTTGTGAAAAGCGTTATAATAGACTGTAGAATAAAAGGAGGAATCTATGAACGCGATTCAAGAATCATTTACTGATAAACTATTTGCCAACTATGAAGCAAATGTAAAATACCAAGCGATTGAAAATGCTGCTAGCCATAACGGAATTTTTGCAGCTCTAGAACGTCGCCAAAGCCATGTAGACAACACACCTGTTTTCTCATTGGATTTGACCAAGGACAAGGTAACAAACCAGAAAGCGTCTGGTCGTTGCTGGATGTTTGCGGCTCTCAACACTTTCCGCCACAAGCTCATCTCACAATACAAACTAGAAAATTTTGAGTTATCACAGGCCCACACATTCTTCTGGGACAAGTATGAGAAATCAAACTGGTTCTTGGAGCAAGTGATTGCGACTGCAGACCAAGATTTGACGAGCCGTAAGGTTAAATTCCTACTTCAAACACCGCAACAAGATGGTGGTCAGTGGGATATGGTCGTTTCTCTCTTTGAGAAATACGGTGTCGTGCCTAAGTCAGTTTACCCTGAGTCCGTTTCATCTAGCAGTAGCCGTGAGTTAAATGCAATCCTTAACAAATTGCTTCGTCAAGATGCCCAAATCTTGCGTGACTTGCTTGCTTCTGGCGCAGACCAAGCGACTGTTCAAGCTAAGAAAGAAGATCTCTTGCAAGAAATCTTTAACTTCCTTGCTATGTCACTAGGCCTTCCACCACGTAAATTTGACTTTGCTTATCGTGATAAGGATAACAACTACCAAAGCGAAAAGGGTATCACGCCACAGGAATTTTACAAGAAATATGTCAATCTTCCTCTAGAAGACTATGTTTCTGTTATCAATGCTCCAACTGCTGACAAGCCTTACGGACAATCTTACACAGTTGAGATGTTAGGAAATGTGGTTGGTAGCCGTGCAGTTCGCTACATCAACGTACCGATGGAACGCTTGAAAGAATTGGCGATTGCTCAAATGCAAACAGGAGAAACTGTTTGGTTTGGTTCAGATGTTGGCCAGCTCAGCAACCGCAAAGCTGGAATCCTTGCGACAGATGTTTATGATTTCGAATCAAGCATGGACATTCAACTCACTCAAGACAAGGCTGGACGTTTGGATTACAGCGAAAGCTTGATGACCCACGCCATGGTCTTGACAGGTGTGGATTTGGACGAAAATGGCAAATCAACCAAGTGGAAGGTTGAAAACTCTTGGGGAGATAAGGTCGGTACAGATGGTTACTTTGTTGCCTCAGACGCTTGGATGGACGAATACACATACCAAATCGTTGTCCGTAAGGAATTGCTGACAGCAGAAGAACAAGCTGCTTATGAAGCAGAACCAATCGTACTTGCACCTTGGGATCCAATGGGAGCCTTGGCAGAATAAAAGCATAGAAAAAAGGAATCAGGTTTAGAACCTGATTCCTTTTAAGTTGTTTGATTACATGATGTGAAGAACATGTGCCACAATACCCACTGCGAAGAGTGCAAGGATAATAGTGATTGGAGATACTTTTTTCTTAAGCAAGTACATGCAAAGGAAAGTAAGGAGTAGTCCTGATAGTCCAGGAATCAACATATCCAAGTTTTGTTGGAAAGTAGTAACTTTTTCAGGTGTTTGAGACAATCCTTGTCCTACTTGTGCGAATGCTTCTTGGATACCTTTAGATCCTTCTGGCAATTTATCCCAATGGATATAAGCTTTTTCATCTAGTTGAACTTTGGCAACATCGAAAGCAAATTTAATATTTACCCAACGTTGAACAAGGACAGCAAGAATGAACATACCAAGGATAGAAGCTCCTTTAGTGATGTCTTGAAGGATACCGCCAGACATGTCTTTAGTGATTTCTGATCCAGCCTTGTATCCAATCTCTTGTGTATACCACAAGAATGACATACGAATCAAGTTCCAAAGAACGAAGAAGAGGATTGGACCTAAGATATTACCAGTAAGGGCAAGTGAAGCACCGAGTGATCCAAGGATTGGGCGTACTGTAAACCAGAATACTGGGTCACCGATACCAGCAAGAGGTCCCATCATACCGATTTTAACCCCTTGGATAGCAGCGTCATCAATTTCAACACCGTTAGCACGTTCTTCTTCAAGTGCAAGAGTAACCCCCATGATTGGAGCGGCTACGTATGGGTGAGTGTTGAAGAACTCAAGATGGCGTTCAAGAGCAGCGATTTGATCTTCTTTTTTAGTGTAGAGTTTTTTAAGAGCTGGAATTAATGAGTAAGCCCAACCCAAGTTTTGCATACGTTCATAGTTCCAAGAACCTTGTAAGAAAGTTGAACGCCACCAAACTTTTTTACGATCTGATTTAGTTAATTGAAGTTTTTCAGTCATGATGTTTTCAGTCCTTTCTTATCTTAGTAGTCTTCTAGGATATCGCCGATTGGGTCGTTAGAAGTTGCGGCTCCACCGCCACCGTTTCCACCAGTTTTAGAAAGGTGAAGGTAGATAAGAGCGATAGCAACACCGATAGCACCAAATCCGATTAGAGTAATATCTGACACGGCAGCAAGCACGAAACCGATAGCGAAGAATGGCCATACTTCACGAGTTGCCATCATGTTGATAACCATAGCGTAACCAACGGCAACAACCATACCACCACCGATAGCCATACCATCTTTAAGCCAATCAGGCATAGCATTTAGAATGCTTTGTACTGTTTCAGTTGGTACCATTAGAAGGAGTGCTGCAGGGACTGCAATACGAAGACCTTGAAGAAGAAGTGCGACAAAGTGAGCACGTTCAACTGCTTTGAAGTCACCTTTTTTAGCAGAAGCATCAGCAGTGTGAACCAATCCGACAGAGAGTGTACGGACAATCATAGTCAAGAATAGACCAGCAACTGCAAGAGGGATAGCAACCGCTTGGGCAACACCGATACCTGTTTTAGTAAAGTCGCCACCAAGAACCATGATAATGGCAGCAGCAACAGAAGCAAGAGCAGCATCAGGAGCTACGGCAGCTCCGATGTTAGCCCAACCAAGGGCGATCATTTGAAGAGAACCACCAAGGATAATCCCTGCTTCAAGGTTACCAGTAACAAGACCGATAAGGGTACAAGCTACGATTGGTTGATGGAATTGGAACTGGTCGAGGATACCTTCAAGACCTGCTAGGAAGGCTACAACGACTACTAAAACCATAGAAATAATAGACATCTTTAAAATCCTTTCATAAAATCGATTATTGCACGTTTGCTTTGTTGATCAAGTCAAACAAATCTTTTTTCGTGTCGTTTGGTACTTTACGTACATCAAATTCAACACCAAGGTCACGCATTTTTTCAAATGTAGCAACGTCTTCTTTGTCCATAGACAAAACGTTGTTAACCATTGTTTTACCAGTTGAGTGAGCCATTGATCCAACATTAAGAGTTTTGATTGGCACGCCACCTTCGATAGCACGAAGGGCATCTTGAGGTGTTTCAAACAAGATAAGGGCATGTGTTTCTCCGAAGCGAGGATCTTTTGCAACGTCGATTAGTTTTTGGATAGGAACAACGTTTGCTTTCACTTTACCTGGAGCTGCTTGTTTAATCAATTCTTTACGTAATTCGTCTTTAGCTACGTTATCTGAAGCAACGATGATACGGTCTGCTTTTGAATCTGGAGTCCAAGCAGTTGCAACCTGACCGTGAAGTAAACGAGTGTCTAGACGGGCAAGATTGATTTTCAGTTTACCGTCACCGATAACAGTTCCTTCTGGGATAGCAGCTTGGGCAACTGGAGCAGCTGCAGCACTTGCAACTTCTTCAACTGGATTTAACTCTTCTGGAAGAGCTTTGATGCCATCTTTGGCTTCTTTGATAATATTCGCAGCGACTTTTTCCACGCCTGCTGTAGCGTCCATGAGGCGCTCTGTATAGGCTTGGATTAACATCGGTAAGTTAAGTCCTGTGATGATGGCAAACTGACGATCAGGATTTTCTCCCATCACGCGACTAGCTTGGTTGAATGGAGAACCACTCCAAAGGTCAGCCAAAACTAGCACCTCATCTTCTGCGTCAAATGCAGCCACAGCGTTGTTAAATTTAGCATATAGGTCATCTGGACCTTCATTTGGCATAAAGGTTACAACTTGAACCTTTTCTTGTTCACCAAAAATCATAGATCCTGACTGATGAATACCTGCAGCGAATTCACCGTGGCTCGCAATAATGATTCCGATACTCATTATTGTCATTCCTCCTTATAAAATGTTGTGCCCATTGTTTAAGAAAACTTTAAGACTAGATTAGTATAAACCGTTTTCATAAAAAAATCAACTATTTGATATAGAATTTTTTTAAAAACAAAATACAGATGTTTCGAAATGTTGATATACTAATGTTTTTGAGAAGAAAATGATCCTTATTTTAAAAATTTAATATAAAAAAAGTTGGAAACGCATTCCAACTTTTAAAATAGGTTTTTATTAAATTAGTGGGTGAAGTCGAGTACCATACGTCCTTGGATTTGACCTTTTTCCATTTCGTCGAAAATTGCTACAGCATCTTCGACTGGACGTTTTTGAACAACTGGGACTACTAGACCTTCTGCACCGAATTGGAAGGCTTCTTCCAAGTCTTTACGAGTTCCAACAAGAGAACCGATAACTTGGATTCCATCGAGAACTGTTTTCACGATACTAAGTTCCATCATTTCAGAAGGAAGACCAACAGCAACCACGCGTCCACCAGCACGAACGGAGTCAACAGCCTGATTGAAGGCAACTTTAGACACAGCAGTTACGACAGCTGAGTGAGCACCTCCATTTGTTTTTTCTTTGATGAGTCCTGGTACATCATCAACTTCTAGGCCGTTAATAACGATATCAGCACCGACTTCTTTTGCAAGGGCAAGTTTGTCGTTGTTGATATCAACTGCGATGACATGAGCATTGAATACTTTTTTAGCGTATTGAACAGCTAGGTTACCAAGTCCACCAGCACCGTAAAGAACAATCCATTGGCCTGGTTCGACTTTTGCTTCTTTAATAGCTTTATAGGTTGTTACACCGGCACATGTGATAGAAGAAGCTTGGGCTGGATCAAGTCCGTCAGGAACTTTGACAGCATAGTCTGCAGTTACGATACATTGTTCAGCCATACCACCATCTACTGAATAGCCGGCATTTTTTACTGTACGGCAAAGAGTTTCACGGCCAGTAGTACAGTATTCGCAAGTACCACATCCTTCAAAGAACCAAGCAACGCTGACGCGGTCGCCGACTTTAAGACTTTTAACGTCTGGTGCAATTTCTTTAACGATACCAACACCTTCGTGTCCTAGGACACGTCCTGGTACTTGACCAAAGTCACCATGGGCAACGTGGAGGTCAGTGTGGCAAACACCACAGTATTCAATCTCTACAAGTGCTTCCCCAGTTTCAAGTGGACGGAGTACTTTTTCTTCAACAGCAACACCAGTGCTTTCTGGATTTACAACAACAGCTTTCATAGCTATCCTCCTTGATATTGGCCGAGAACAGGGACAACAGGACTGGATTGATTATGTGTCAACAGAGTCGAGTGTGACGAGCTCTCTTGTATTTATATGTGAATTATATCACAAAAGAAAGCCTTTTCCAAGGTTTTGGAGGTGAAAATAGAACAATCGATTAACTGGTTGATGAGACTGTGAAAAGAGCACAAAGACCAGTTCGCAAGCTGGTCAGAATGGACTATAAGAATAAATCTTGCAGGGTTTTGGCGACTCCATCTTGGTCATTGGTCAGGGCGATTTGCTCATCCGCATAAGGGAGTAGGTCTGGATTGGCATTTTTCATGGCATAGCCCTTCCCAGCAAAAGCGAGCATTTCGGTATCATTGTGTTCATCTCCAAAGGCAATCAAATCCTTTTTATCACGGTTCATTACCTTGAGCAAGTAGTCCAAAGCAAAGGCCTTATTAACCCCTTTGGGTGTACACTCAAGGATATTGAGAGGTCCACCCCAGGTATTAATAGAAAGTTGATACTGGTAGAAGGCGTTCATTTCTTTTGCCAAGGCATATTTGTCACTGGCTCTGGTCTGCAACAGAATACAATTAGGGTCCTTGGTCACCAATTCAGGCTGGAATTGATTTTCAGGCTGGAAAGCTTCTACACCAAATAGTTTGGGATTGGCAATTTCTTCATTGGGATTTGTAATGTAGAATTTTTTACGATATTCTCCAGCGATAAAATCGGCTTGAATGTCTTCTGAACGTTGAACCATATCTAAAAGATATTTTTTGTCTACAGTCAAACACTTTTCAAAGTTCCAAACTTGGTCTGGTAAATGAGTGAGGGAGCCGTTGAAATTAATCATAGGAGTGTCTAAGCCTAGTTCACGGTAGAAATCTTTTGACATGCGGTAAGGGCGACCTGTCGTAATAATAACCTGATGCCCTTTTTCAGCAACTTTTTTAATTGTTTCTTTGGTAAAGTCAGAAATCTGACTGTCTGAGTTGAGCAGGGTTCCATCCAGGTCAACTGCAATAATTTTCTTCGTCATATAAACCTTTCTAGTGTCTTTCCAGATAAGATGTCTTCTATTATAACAAAAAGCAGGCAGAAAAGCAGATTCCAAACGAAAAATGGAATTGCATCAAATTCTTAAATAAATCAAACAAAGATATTGAAAAAGTGAATGATAAATGATATAATTCTATTATTGTTCGTAAAAATTAAAAGGAGATTGATGATGGACAAATTATTTAAACTAAAAGAGAACGGTACAGACGTTCGTACAGAGGTTCTCGCTGGTTTAACAACTTTCTTTGCAATGAGCTATATTCTCTTTGTAAACCCACAAATGCTTTCGCAAACAGGGATGCCTGCTCAGGGTGTCTTCCTAGCGACGATTATCGGTGCCGTTGCTGGTACCTTGATGATGGCTTTCTACGCTAACTTGCCATATGCCCAAGCTCCAGGTATGGGGCTGAATGCTTTCTTTACTTTTACAGTCGTATTTGGACTTGGTTATTCTTGGCAAGAAGCCTTGGCTATGGTCTTCATCTGTGGGATTATTTCATTGATTATTACCTTGACAAATGTTCGTAAAATGATCATTGAATCGATTCCCAATGCCCTTCGTTCAGCTATTTCAGCGGGTATCGGTGTCTTTCTTGCCTATGTAGGGATTAAGAATGCTGGACTTTTGAAATTTACGATTGATCCAGGCAACTATACTGTTGTAGGAGAAGGGGCTGACAAAGCCCAAGCAACGATTGCAGCGAACTCTTCAGCAGTTCCAGGATTGGTTGACTTTAATAATCCAGCTGTTTTGGTGGCACTTGCAGGACTTGCCATTACCATCTTCTTTGTTATCAAAGGGATTAAAGGGGGAATTATTCTCTCTATCTTGACAACAACTGTTCTTGCTATTGCGGTTGGTTTGGTTGATTTGTCTAGTATTGATTTTGCTAATAACCATGTTGGTGCAGCTTTTGAAGATTTGAAGACAGTCTTTGGTGCAGCTCTTGGTTCAGAAGGGATGGGAGCTTTGATTTCAGATACAGCTCGCTTGCCTGAAACCCTTATGGCTATTCTTGCCTTCTCATTGACAGATATTTTTGACACAATTGGTACCTTGATTGGTACAGGTGAAAAAGTTGGTATCGTAGCGACAAACGGTGAAAATCACCAATCAGATAAGTTAGACAAGGCTCTTTATTCAGACTTGATTGGTACTTCAATTGGTGCCATCGCAGGTACTTCAAACGTAACGACTTATGTTGAATCTGCAGCTGGTATCGGTGCAGGTGGACGTACTGGTTTGACAGCCTTGGTTGTAGCTATCTGTTTCGCGATTTCAAGTTTCTTTAGCCCACTTCTCGCTATCGTACCTTCATCTGCTACAGCTCCAATCTTGATTATTGTTGGGATTATGATGCTTGGTAGCTTGAAAAATATTCATTGGGATGATATGTCTGAAGCGGTTCCTGCTTTCTTCACATCTATCTTTATGGGATTCAGCTACTCTATCACTCAAGGGATTGCAGTTGGTTTCTTGACTTACACTTTGACTAAAATTGTTAAAGGTCAAGCTAAAGATGTTCATGTAATGATTTGGATTTTGGATGCCTTGTTTATCCTTAACTATATCAGCATGGCCCTATAAATGCTATAATATAAAAAGGGGGTCTCCCCTTTTTATATTATAGTTATCTGAAAATTGCTTCAAACTAAGTAGGTGATTTTGATTAAATGATAGGAGGATGATTGATGATACAAAAGAATATTTGGAGTGAAGTATTAAACAGGGGGAAGTGGCTAATAATCTTTCTAGTAGGGCTTTTGTTTTCTCAGTTTCCTTTGGCTCTAGCAACTTTTCTAACTAGCAGAAAATTTCCACTGCTTCAAACTGGACTATTAGTAGGGACCTTATCTCTTGTGGTTTTAACTGTATTTATCATAGGTGCTAGAAAATCACAGTTGGCTAGTTTTAGTTTATCGTTTTTCAAGGCAAAGGACTTGGCTAGATTAGCCGTAAGTTATTTAGTCATTCTTATTAGTAATATTTCGGGTGTATTATTGTTACATTTGAGGAATGAAACAACAACCAGCAACCAATCAAACATTAATGATCTGGTCCAGAATTCTTCCTTGATTTCCAGTTTTTTCTTACTCGTTCTAATAGCTCCTATCTGTGAGGAGATTTTATGTCGAGGAGTGATTCCCAAAAAACTCTTTCGTGGTAAAGAAAATGTGGGTTATATAGTCGGTGCTATTATCTTTGCCTTGCTTCATTTACCGACCAATTTACCTTCCCTTCTTATCTATGGAGGTATGTCGATCGTTCTATCTTGGACGGCTTACAAGACCCAACGTTTGGAAATGTCTATCTTGCTTCACATGATTGTGAATGGGGTTGCTTTCTGTTTGTTGGCTCTTGTGGTGATCATGAGTCGGACATTAGGGATTTCTATTTAAGATTTTTGACAATTGCTTGTTTCTATTGGGAAAAAGATGAATGCAATCGTGTCCATCTTTTTCTTTTTATGGTAAAATAGAGAAATAATATGATGAAAAGCCTTGAGGGAGTGACCAATATGTCAAGTAAAGCCAATCATTCAAAGACATCTATTTGCGGAATTATTAATGTAACCCCAGACTCCTTTTCGGACGGTGGTCAATTTTTTGCTCTTGAGCAGGCACTCCAGCAGGCTCGTAAATTGATAGCAGAAGGGGCTAGTATGCTCGATATCGGCGGAGAATCGACTCGGCCGGGAAGTAGCTATGTTGAGATAGAAGAGGAAATCCAGCGTGTTGTTCCAGTGATCAAAGCTATTCGCAAGGAAAGTGATGTCCTCATCTCTATTGATACTTGGAAGAGTCAGGTAGCAGAAGCTGCTTTGGCTGCTGGTGCCAATCTAGTCAATGATATCACTGGTCTCATGGGTGATGAAAAAATGGCCCATGTTGTAGCTAAGGCTGGAGCGAAAGTGGTCATCATGTTTAATCCAGTTATGGCTCGACCTCAGCATCCTAGCTCGCTCATATTTCCTCATTTTGGATTTAATCAAGCTTTTACAGAGGAAGAGTTAGCTGACTTTGAAAAAATGACAATCGAAGAGTTGCTGGAGAATTTCTTTGAACGAGCACTAGCGAGAGCCAATCAAGCTAGGATTGCACAAGAAAATATCCTGTTGGATCCGGGAATCGGCTTTGGTCTGACCAAGAAAGAAAATTTGCTTCTTTTACGGGACCTGGATAAACTACATCAGAAGGGCTATCCAATCTTTCTTGGAGTGTCGCGCAAGCGATTTGTCATCAATATCCTTGAAGAAAGTGGTTTTGAGGTCAATCCCGAGACAGAGCTCGGTTTCCGCAATCGAGATACGGCTTCGGCTCATGTAACTAGTATCGCTGCAAGACAGGGTGTAGAAGTGGTGCGCGTGCATGACGTAGCTAGTCACAGGATGGCAGTTGAAATTGCCTCCGCCATTCGTCTTGCTGATGAAGCGGAAAATCTAGATTTAAAACAATATAAATAAGATGAAAGAAATTGAAAACAATCAGTGGATTGCCAACTACCGGACGAACCAACCGCATTTTGGCTTGGAACGCATGGTGGAACTATTAGCTTTGCGTGGCAATCCCCATCTCAAACTCAAGGTTATCCATATCGGAGGGACCAATGGCAAGGGTTCGACCATTGCTTTTTTGAAAAATATGCTAGAAAAGCTAGGGCTGAGAGTTGGGGTGTTCAGCTCGCCCTATCTCATTCATTACACAGACCAGATTAGCATCAATGGGGAATCTATCCCAGAAGCGAGACTAGAAGCTCTCATGGTGGACTATCAGTCTTTGCTGGAGGGGGAAGCGACTGCCAATTTGCAGGGAACAACCGAGTTTGAGATTATCACAGCCATAGCCTATGACTACTTTGCCTCCGAGCAAGTAGATGTGGCCATCATGGAAGTGGGTATGGGTGGACTTTTGGATAGTACTAATGTTTGCCAGCCCATTTTAACAGGTATCACGACCATTGGACTGGACCATGTAGCCCTACTTGGGGATACATTGGAAGCTATAGCAGAGCAGAAAGCTGGTATTATAAAACGAAGAGTTCCCTTGGTGACAGGTCGTATCGCTCCAGAAGCCTTGGCTGTGATTGACCGCATTGCGGAAGGGAAAGCTGCGCCGAGACTTGCCTACGGGGTAGATTATCAGGTTGGTCATCAAGAAAGTGTGGTGACAGGGGAAGTCTTTAATTATACTAGTTCTCTCAGACAAGGTTGTCTCCAAACAGGTTTGCTTGGTTTGCACCAGATAGAGAATGCTGGGATGGCCATAGCTCTACTTGATACATTTTGTCAAGAGGATGGTCGAGAACTAGCAAGTAATGACTTGCTTGCTCAGGCCTTGGAAGAAACAAGTTGGCCGGGGCGTTTGGAAGTTGTGTCGAGAGACCCCCTGATGATTTTGGATGGGGCCCACAATCCCCATGCTATCAAGGCTTTATTAGCAACCTTGCAAGAACGCTTTGCGGATTATCGCAAGGAAATCCTCTTTACTTGTATCAAAACCAAGGCCTTGGAGGATATGTTGGACTTGCTGGGGGCCCTGCCAGATACAGAGCTTACTCTGACACATTTTGACGATAGTCGGGCGACTGATGAAAGCGTGCTGAAAGAGGTAGCTAGATCTAGAAATCTCAGCTACCAAGCTTGGCAGGATTTTCTAGAGCAAAAATTGACAGATAAAAAAGAAGAGAAACAAACAGTTAGGATTGTCACAGGTTCCTTGTATTTCTTGAGCCAAGTGAGAGCCTATCTGATGGAGAGGAAGAACGAGAATGGATACACAAAAGATTGAAGCAGCTGTAAAAATGATTATCGAGGCTGTAGGAGAGGACGCTAACCGCGAGGGCTTGCAGGAAACACCTGCTCGTGTAGCTCGTATGTACCAAGAGATTTTTTCAGGTCTTGGTCAAACGGCAGAGGAACATTTGTCAAAATCCTTTGAAATTATCGACGATAACATGGTAGTAGAAAAGGATATCTTTTTCCACACTATGTGTGAGCACCACTTTCTACCATTTTATGGGAAAGCGCATATTGCCTACATTCCAGATGGCCGTGTGGCAGGTTTGTCTAAGCTAGCCCGTACGGTTGAAGTTTATTCGAAAAAACCACAAATTCAAGAAAGATTGAATATCGAAGTAGCCGATGCCTTGATGGAGTATCTGGGTGCTAAAGGAGCCTTTGTTGTCATTGAGGCGGAACATATGTGTATGAGCATGCGTGGTGTCAGAAAACCAGGCACTGCAACCTTGACGACAGTAGCTCGTGGTTTGTTTGAAACAGATAAGGACCTCCGCGACCAGGCTTATCGTTTAATGGGACTATAAAAAGAATCCGCTTCAAGCGGATTTTTCTAGAAAGGAATCATTATGGATCAACTGCAGATTAAGGATTTGGAAATTTTTGCCTATCATGGTCTTTTTCCTAGTGAGAAGGAATTGGGGCAGAAGTTTGTCGTTTCAGCCATCCTATCCTATGATATGACCAAGGCGGCTACAGACTTGGATTTAATGGCTTCTGTCCATTATGGAGAATTGTGTCAGCAGTGGACGACTTGGTTTCAGGAAACAACTGAGGATTTGATAGAAACGGTAGCCTATAAACTGGTAGAACGTACCTTTGAAACTTATCCTCTTGTCCAAGAAATTAAGTTGGGACTGAAAAAACCTTGGGCACCGGTGCATTTGCCACTAGATACTTGCTCGGTAACCATTCATCGCCGTAAGCAACTGGCCTTTATCGCCCTAGGAAGCAATATAGGAGATAAACAAGCAAACTTGAAGCAAGCCATTGAGAACATGCGAGCTCGTGGTATCCATATTCTTAAAGAGTCCAGTGTCTTGACGACGGAGCCTTGGGGTGGTGTTGAGCAGGATAGCTTTGCAAATCAAGTGGTTGAGGTTGAAACATGGTTGCCTGCCCCAGTGCTATTAGAGATCTTGTTAGCCATTGAGTCAGAGATGGGACGGGTGAGAGAAATCTATTGGGGACCTCGTTTGATTGATTTAGACTTGCTCTTTGTGGAGGACCAGATCCTTTATACAGACGACCTCATATTGCCTCATCCTTACATAGCGGAACGCCTTTTTGTCCTTGAGTCCTTACAGGAAATTGCACCTCATTTTATCCATCCTACATTAAAGCAACCTATCCGCAACTTGTATGATGCTTTGAAAAAATAAAAAAACTCTAGTTTTCAGTCACTTGCAACTGAAGGCTAGAGTTTTTAAAATAGATCATTTTCTTCTGGGAGGAGGATAGTTTCTCTACCGTCCATGTCTAAAACCAGTACTCTTGGCGGATAAAGAGGGTCGAAAGGATGGTTAAAGTCAAAATCAATAGCTGTAGGGAGGTGTTGACTTGAAAAATGGAAGGTAATTTTTCCTTGGTTATTAAGCAATTGAAACTCGAGTTCTTCTTCCAGTTCAAAGACATTTTTTAAGAAGTGGTCAATAATATACCAAAAAGAGTCAATGACATCATCAGGCAAGTTGGTAACAATACCAAAACTAGCAGACCGCATCTGGGTATTAGTAAAAGCCATATTTCTGCCCCCTTTCTTTTCCCTTATCATACAGCAAATAGGATTAAAAATCAAGAAAAGGAGATTTTTTCTTTATAAACATAGTTTTATATGAAATTTTTTTCAAATATTCTTCAAAAAATGCTTGAAAGTGTTTACAAATAGTGATAAAATGGAATAAGTAGAATCATGAAAACGAAATTTTCATACCGTCTCTTTTTTGGAGTCTCGTGAGGTATGATATAGAAAGGAAATGGAATGAATACAGACGATACAGTAACGATTTATGATGTCGCCCGTGAAGCAGGAGTTTCAATGGCGACAGTTAGCCGTGTAGTCAATGGCAATAAGAATGTAAAAGAGAATACTAGAAAAAAAGTACTTGAGGTGATTGACCGTTTGGATTATCGTCCAAATGCAGTGGCACGTGGTCTTGCAAGTAAAAAGACAACCACTGTCGGTGTTGTGATCCCAAATATTACCAATGGTTATTTCTCAACGCTTGCCAAAGGGATTGATGATATCGCTGAAATGTACAAGTATAACATCGTCCTTGCCAATAGTGATGAGGACGATGACAAGGAAGTTTCAGTTGTCAATACACTATTTTCTAAGCAAGTGGATGGTATCATCTTTATGGGGTATCACTTGACTGAAAAAATTCGTTCAGAGTTTTCTCGTTCTCGAACACCAGTTGTTCTTGCAGGAACTGTGGATGTAGAACATCAGCTTCCAAGTGTCAATATTGACTACAAACAAGCAACGATTGATGCAGTAACCTACCTTGCTAAAGAAAATGAGCGCATTGCTTTCGTTAGCGGTCCACTAGTGGATGACATCAATGGTAAGGTTCGTTTGGTTGGCTACAAGGAAGCCTTGAAAAAAGCAGGTATTTCTTATAGCGAAGGATTGGTATTCGAGTCTAAATACACTTATGAAGACGGTTATGCCTTGGCAGAACGCTTGATTTCATCAAACGCAACTGCAGCAGTTGTAACAGGTGATGAGTTGGCAGCAGGTGTCTTGAACGGCCTTGCTGATAAGGGTGTGTCAGTACCAGAAGAGTTTGAAATTATTACTAGTGATGATTCACAAATCTCACGCTTTACCCGTCCAAACTTGACAACTATTGCCCAACCTCTTTATGACCTTGGTGCCATTAGTATGCGTATGTTGACTAAGATTATGCACAAGGAAGAGTTGGAAGAACGTGAAGTTCTCTTGCCTCATGGTTTGACAGAACGTCGTTCAACACGAAAACGTAAATAGAAAAAATCAGGGGATCGTGAAGATTTCCTGATTTTGCTTTCTAGAGAAGAGTATTAGCCTTCCATATAGTCTTTCAAAGCCTGTCCTGTTAGTCCGGCATTGAGGGCGATGAGGAGTTTCAAACGGGCTTTTTGGGCGTTGAGTTCTTTAACAAAGAAAACGCCTGATTTTTGCAACTGCACGCCTCCACCTTGGTAGGCATAAACAGGCTCAGCGATACCGTTAAAGCATCGTGAAACCAGGGCGACTGGGATTCCTTTTTGCAGAAGGCTTTCTAATTTTTGAGCCGTTTCTTTGGGAATATTACCAGCTCCGAAGGCTTGGATAATCAAACCGTCCAATTGTTCCAAATCCAGCATATCAATCAGCTCATCTGTCATACCAGCATAAGCAGAGATGATAGGGACTAAGCCTTGTATGTGATTAAGGTCAAAGCGAACACGAGGTTCAGCTGTTTTAAAGTAGAGTATTTCCTGTTTCATAATCAGACCAAGTGGCCCGTGTGTTGGAGTCTGGAAGGTGCTGACGTTGGTTGTATGTGTTTTAGTAACATACTTGGCTGCGTGGATTTCATCGTTCATAACGACCAAAACTCCTTTATCAGCAGCCCTGTCATCGCTGGCCACTCGTAGAGCACTCAGATAATTATAAACACCGTCACTACCGAGTTCGTTAGAGCTGCGCATGGCACCTGTTAGAACGATAGGCATATGGGGAACTTCCATGGTGTCAAGGAAATAGGCTGTTTCTTCCAAAGTGTCGGTTCCGTGTGTGATTACCACCCCATCGTAGTTAGCAGCTTCCTCTTTGATTTTTTGGTAGAGGGCCAACATATGCTTAGGTTTGATATGAGGGCTTGGCAGGTTAAAAAAGTCTAGGGCATGGACTTGGATTCCGTTGAGGGGATTGGACACATGGTTCATGGGATTATCTGAACTCGTTACAACAGCGCCAGAGGCATCGGCCTGCATGGAAATAGTCCCTCCCGTATGTAAAACAAGGATTTTCTTAGGCATGATTTACTCACTCTTTCTGAAATGTGGTATAATCATTGTATCACAAAAGGGGAGATTGGGATAGGATGGAAGTCAAAGCTGTTTTTTTTGATATCGATGGAACCTTGGTCAACGATCGCAAGAGTGTTTTGAAATCCACTAAGGACGCGATTAAGATTGTCAAAGAACAAGGGGTGTTGGTTGGTGTAGCGACAGGGCGAGGACCTTTTTTTGTTAAGGAATTGATGGACGATTTGGATTTGGACTTTGCGGTAACCTATAATGGCCAGTATATCTTTACTAAAGACAGAGTCTTGTTCACGAGCCCAATTTCCAAGTTACATTTGCGCCAGCTCATTACGTATGCTAAAAAAGAGGGCAAGGAGATTGCATTAGGGACCAAGGATGCCATGTTGGGTTCCAAAATCATGTCCTTTGGTTTGGGTTCTTTTTCCCAACGAATCAGTCGCTTCGTTCCCTCTGTTTTAACTCGGACAGTGAGTCATTCCTTTAATCGTATGGTCAGCAAGGTTGTTCCCCAAAAGGAAGAAGACCTGCTTCATCTGATGAATCAGCCTATCTACCAAGTTTTGATGCTGATGACACCGGAAGAATCTGAGAAGGCTGCAGCTGATTTTGAAGACTTGAAATTGACACGTAGCAATCCTTTTGCAGCGGATGTCATCAATCAAGGAAACTCTAAATTGGAAGGTATTCGACGAGTTGGGAAAGAATATGGTTTTGACCTCAACCAAGTGATGGCCTTTGGTGATTCGGATAACGACCTTGAAATGCTGGCTGGTGTCGGTATGTCGGTCGCTATGGGAAATGGTAGTAGCAGTGTCAAGGAAGTTGCCAAGCACATTACCACCAGCAATCAGCAAGACGGAATCCATAAGGCCCTAGAACATTTTGGTGTTTTAGCTTCAGAAAAAGTCTTTGTCAGCCGTGACTATCATTTCAATAAGGTCAAGACCTTCCACCACATGATGGATGAACGAACCCAAGAAGAACCTCGAGCTTGGGATTTAGAAGGTGCAACCCATAGGGCTGGCTTTAAAATAGAAGAATTGGTGGAGTTTGTTCGAGCTGCCAGCCCTTCTGAAGAGGACTTTGGTCAAGCTCTATCGCAACTTCATCAGGCCCTTGATAAGGCAGCAGATAAGGTAGCACAGAAGACGCCTGCTCAGCAAGATTTGGTAGGGCAAGTGGATGCCTTGATTGACACACTTTACTTTACCTACGGTAGTTTTGTCTTGATGGGAGTGGACCCAGAACGTATTTTTGATATTGTCCATCAGGCCAATATGGGGAAAATTTTTCCAGATGGCAAGGCTCATTTTGATCCAGTGACCCATAAAATCTTAAAACCAGATGATTGGGAAGAAAAATATGCTCCAGAACCTGCTATTAAAAAGGAACTGCAGCGTCAGCTCAAGGCTTACGAACGCCATAAAGAGAGAAATAATACTCAATGAAAATCAAAGAGCAAACTAGCCGCAGGCTGCTCAAAGCACTGCTTTGAGGTTGTAGATAGAACTGACGAAGTCAGTAACATACCTACGGCAAGGCAACGTTGACGTGGTTTGAAGAGATTTTCGAAGAGTATAAATAGTAAACAAAAAGGAGCGCTGAGCTCCTTTTCTTCGTGATTATAAGGTTTTTTCTTGTTCTCTCACAACCAGCAAATCGACCTTAGCATGGCGGAGAATGTATTCAGATGAAGAGCCGACCAAGAGGCGTTCAAAGGCGTTGAGACCAGTTGCGCCAACGAGGATGAGGTCCACTTCCTCAGCATCGGGAATAGTACGTGCCAAGAGGGTTTTTGGATTTCCCATTTCAATGACGATATGAACATCTGTCACACCAGCATCTTTAGCACGTTTTTCGTACTCTTTCATCAGACTTTCAGCGTCGACTTGGAGTTGTTCGTAAACTTCAGCATCAAAGGTGGATACGCTTTGGAGTGCGCGTGTGTCAATGACATGAGCGATGGTGAGTTTAGCGTCGTTTCGTAGAGCAGAATGAACTCCCTTGACAAAAGCCAAGTCCGCTTCCTTAGAACCATCGATTGCGACCATAATATTTTGGTAACGTTGTGCCATAATGAAACCTCCTGAAATTTTCTTACTATAATTGTAAACCTTTTCACTATAGAAGTAAAGCAAAAAAAGTATTTTTCAAAAGAATGTTAGCACTTAAAAACTATATAAATATATGATGAAATAAAAGAAAGGATAGTAGGAAAGAAGTGAAGGGAGGAAGAATGATGAAAAACTCTTTTCAAGAAACAAAAAAATCAAATTTCCTTTATTATGGAATCATCCTGGCTTCAGTCTTGATAGAAGTGATTATGATATGGCAATTAGAGAAGCTAATTCCGCTTCTCTATCCAGGTTTTATTGGCTTTTTAGTCTTTCACCTACTCTACCATCTGATATTATTCCTAGTTGCAAAAAGAAGTGGTCGCTGGGATTACTTGATGATATGGGGGCTTTTCCTCATGTTCAATCTTCTCTATGACTCCTTTCTAGGCTTGCTTTTTCTAGGTTTATCTTTTGGTATGTGATGTTTTTTGGCAAAACACCTGCTATCTCCCCTGTCTTGACTTCGCTTTTAGTGAGGCTTTTCTTCCATCTGAATCTAGTAACACATTTCAGTAAACTTGTCGCATTCTCTTTCTAGTGGTATAATGTTACTATCCTGATGAATTGAGGAAACAAGATGAAAGAATATAACAAATCTAGTAAGTTAGAGCATGTTGCTTATGATATCCGTGGCCCTGTATTGGAAGAAGCCATGCGAATGCGAGCAAACGGAGAAAAGATTTTACGTCTGAATACAGGAAATCCAGCAGAATTTGGCTTTACAGCGCCAGACGAGGTCATTCATGACTTGATTATGAATGCGCGTGATAGTGAGGGGTATTCTGACTCCAAAGGGATTTTCTCAGCCCGTAAGGCCATCATGCAGTATTGCCAATTGAAGAAATTCCCAAACGTAGATATTGATGATATCTACCTTGGAAATGGTGTTAGTGAACTGATTGTCATGTCCATGCAGGGGCTTTTGGACAATGGAGACGAGGTCTTGGTGCCTATGCCAGACTATCCTCTCTGGACAGCAGCTGTCAGTCTAGCTGGAGGAAATGCCGTTCACTATATCTGTGATGAAGCTGCAGAATGGTATCCAGATATTGACGATATCAAGTCAAAAATCACTTCAAATACCAAGGCAATCGTCCTTATCAATCCAAATAATCCAACTGGAGCCCTTTATCCTAAGGAACTCTTGTTGGAGATTATTGAGATTGCCCGTCAAAATGATTTGATTATCTTTGCGGATGAAATTTACGACCGCATGGTCATGGATGGGCATGTGCATACGCCTGTGGCGAGCTTGGCACCAGATGTCTTCTGTGTCAGCATGAATGGTCTCTCAAAATCCCACCGTATTGCTGGTTTCCGTGTGGGTTGGATGGTCTTGTCTGGTCCTAAGACACACGTTAAAGGCTATATCGAAGGGCTCAATATGTTGTCCAATATGCGCCTTTGCTCTAACGTTTTGGCCCAGCAAGTCGTACAAACTTCCTTGGGTGGCCACCAATCAGTTGATGAATTGCTTCTTCCAGGTGGACGGATTTACGAGCAAAGAAACTTTATCTACAATGCCATTCAAGAAATCCCAGGTTTGTCTGCTGTTAAACCCAAGGCCGGACTCTATATCTTCCCTAAAATCGACCGAAATATGTACCGTATCGATGATGATGAGCAGTTTGTCCTTGATTTCTTGAAGCAGGAAAAGGTTCTCTTGGTTCATGGTCGTGGTTTTAACTGGAAGGAACCAGACCACTTCCGTATCGTTTACCTTCCTCGTGTTGATGAGTTAGCCCAAATCCAAGAAAAGATGACTCGTTTCTTGAAACAGTATCGTAGATAGGGCTTACATCAGAAAAAGCGTTAAAAAGCTGGAAACATTTGCCTAGAGCTATTGACAAAAGTAAAAGAATCAGATAGAATAGTAAAGTATGTTTAGTAACTGATCACTTTATAGCCGGCTAAACGAATACAAAATCTATGAGGAGGTATTCATCGTGAAACGTACTTATCAACCAAGTAAACTTCGTCGTGCGCGCAAACACGGATTCCGTAACCGTATGTCAACTAAAAACGGTCGTCGCGTATTGGCAGCTCGTCGTCGTAAAGGACGCAAAGTTTTGGCTGCATAATCCAAACGAACCATAACAAAAATCAGTAGGAACTCGAGTCTACTGATTTTTATTTTTGTAAAAAAGTTCAAAAAGGCTTTATATTTTTGCTCAAATGGTGTATAATATTTCACATACTGTAAAAAATGGAGAATAATCATGAAGAAATCAAAAGTTATGCTTTTTGGAGCTATGGCTTTGACAGCAGGTCTAGCTCTAGCGGCATGTGGGACTTCCCAATCAAGTAATGCAGACAAGACTTACTCTTATATCTTTGTCAATAACCCAGATACCTTGGATTATATTACTTCTACCCGAGACTCTACATCTAGTATCACAACCAACTTGATTGATGGGTTGTTGGAAAACGACCAGTATGGCAATCTTATCCCATCTATGGCTGAGTCGTGGACTGTGTCAAAAGATGGTTTGACCTACACTTATAAAATCCGTCAGGGGGCTAAATGGTACACTTCTGAAGGAGAAGAGTATGCGGATGTAACAGCTCATGACTTTGTGACTGGTCTTAAGTATGCGGCTGATAAAAAGGCTGAAAACTTGTACTTGGTACAAGATTCTATCAAAGGGCTAGCAGACTATGTTGAAGGGAAATCATCCGATTTTGGAACTGTTGGTGTTAAGGCAGTGGATGATTACACACTCCAATACACACTCAACCAACCTGAGACTTATTGGAACTCTAAAACAACAGCAAGTATTCTTAGTCCTGTAAACGAAGCTTTCTTGAAGTCTAAGGGGGATGACTTTGGAAGTGTGACGCCATCAAGTATCTTGTCAAATGGTCCTTACTTGTTTAAGTCCTTCACATCAAAATCTTTGATTGAATTTGATAAAAATCCTAACTATTGGGATAAGGACAATGTCAAAATCGAGAAAGTGAAACTTTCTTTCTTTGACGGTTCTGACCAAGATAGCATTACAAGAGGATTTTTGGAAGGTAACTACACAGATGGTCGTATCTTCCCAACAAGTTCAGTCTTTGCTGAACTCAAGAAGGGCAATGAGGACAAGATTACCTATACACCACAAAACTCAGTTACTTTCTATTATCTTTTCAACGTGAATCGTCAAAGCTACAAGCAGACTATGAAACAGTCTGATAAGGAAAAGACAGATTCACGCGCAGCTATGCAAAATAAAGATTTCCGTCAGGCTATCAACTTTGCCTTTGACCGTCATGCCTATGCAGCGCAGACAAATGGTGAAGATGGAGCAGACCGTATTTTGCGTAACACGATTACACCAAGTAACTTTGTCCAAGTTGGAGATAAGAACTTCGGTGATATTGTCAATGAAAAAATTGTCAACTACGGTAAAGATTGGGCAAATATCAACCTAAACGATGGTAAGCAAGCTTTCTTGAACCCTGACAAGGCCAAAGAGAAATTTGCTAAGGCTAAAGAAAGTCTGCAAGCTCAGGGAGTAACCTTCCCAATTCATTTGGATATGCCAGTTGACCAGACTGCTAAGTTAGATGTGCAACAGGCTGGTTCTTTCAAGCAAACAGTAGAAGCCACTCTTGGTAAGGAGAATGTAGTTATCGATGTTATCCAACTTTCTCCAGATGAAAAAGATCAGGCAACCTACTTTGCAGATACAGCAGAACAAAAAGACTACGATATCGACATCTCAGGATGGGGTGGAGACTACTCAGATCCGAAGACTTACCTAGCTATCCTTGATCCAGAGACAGGTTCTCAGTTGAAAAACATGGGCTTGTCTGAAGGAAAAGACAAGGAAGTTAAGGATAAGATTGGTCTTTCTGACTACAAGAAACTCTTGGATCAGGCAGATGCTGAAATCACAGATACTCAAGCTCGCTATGAAAAATATGCTGACGCCCAAGCTTGGTTGACAGATAGCGCCCTCTTCCTACCAGTTCAAAGTGGCGGAGCCAACCCAATCTTCCGTAAGACTGTACCGTTTACAGGCCCATTCTCATTTGTTGGTCATAAAGGAAATGCTGACAACTATAAATATGTTGAACTGCAAAAAGAGCCAGTAACTGCTAAACAGTACCAAGAACTCTATGAAAAATGGCTGAAAGAAAAAGCTGAGTCAAATAAAAAAGCTCAGGAAGATTTAGCTAACCACATTCAATAGTATTCCTAGTCATGCTTTTCAGTTAATACTCAATGAAAATCAAAGAGCAAACTAGGAAGCTAGCCGCAGGTTGCTCAAAGCACTGCTTTAAGGTTGTGGATAGAACTGACGAAGTCAGCTCAAAACAGTGTTTTGAGGTTGTAGATGTAACTGACGAAGTCAGTAACCATACCTACGGCAAGGTGAAGCTGACGTGGTTTGAAGAGATTTTCGAAGAACATAAGCCTAGTGACTGGATTCAGAAAAAGGCTCTACCAGACGCTTCTTGGTTCTGGTAGGGCCTTTTCTTTATTCTTTTAAGTGATAAGAGTAGCTAGCGACAACGACGTCTTGGTGCCAACGACGGGCGTATTTAAGCTGGAGCCTCATCTGATTGTGCAGGATATTCTGCCAAGGTTTATTAGAGATAAACTGGGATATTAGGACTACTTGCTAAGGCCCATAGGCGATGGAGAACAGAGCGCCGCTTGACAAGATGGTCAAGGTCTGTATTTTTTCCAGTAGTCCCCCTTCGCCTTCGGTCGAGGACTTAAGAGGACGACCGATGAAGGTCTGTTTTAATTTTGTAAACAAGGTCATTTCCTTTGTTGAAAAATTCAATAAGAGTTATTATACTGTTTTGAAAAAAGAGCATCAAGAGATGATGATGGGTTCTAGAATATTTTTTACAGATGAGGAGACAGGTCAGTTTTTTTGCTATAATAGAATATAGAAAACGAGGTTAGAAGAGATGATTTTTGATACACATACACATTTGAATGTAGAAGAATTTGCAGGTCGTGAGGCAGAAGAAATTACCTTGGCTGCTGAGATGGGTGTGACACAGATGAATATTGTTGGTTTTGATAAACCGACGATTGAGCGTGCCTTGGAGTTAGTAGATGAGTATGACCAGCTCTATGCGACAATCGGTTGGCATCCGACAGAAGCAGGGATTTACACGGAGGAGATTGAAGCCTATTTGCTTGATAAGCTCAAGCATCCCAAGGTTGTGGCTTTAGGTGAAATTGGATTGGACTACCATTGGATGACAGCTCCAAAAGAGGTCCAGGAGCAGGTTTTTCGCCGTCAGATTCAGCTATCTAAGGGCTTGGATTTGCCTTTTGTTGTCCATACCCGTGATGCGCTGGAAGATACTTATGAGATTATCAAGAGCGAGGGGGTTGGTCCACGTGGTGGAATCATGCATTCTTTCTCAGGAACTCTTGAATGGGCAGAGAAGTTTGTCGCGCTTGGTATGACCATTTCCTTCTCAGGTGTGGTGACTTTCAAGAAGGCAACTGATATCCAAGAAGCGGCTAAAAAGTTACCTTTGGACAAGATTTTGGTGGAGACAGATGCTCCTTACTTGGCTCCTGTTCCTAAACGGGGTCGCGAAAACAAAACAGCCTATACTCGCTATGTAGTGGACTTTATCGCCGACTTGCGTGGCATGACGACAGAAGAGCTAGCGGCGGTAACAACTGCAAATGCAGAACGCATTTTTGGATTGGACAGCAAGTAATGAAAGAAAAAATTTCCCAAGTCATCGTGGTCGAAGGTCGCGATGATACGGCCAATCTCAAACGTTATTTCGATGTAGAGACCTATGAGACACGAGGTTCTGCCATTAATGAACATGATATAGAGAGGATTCAGCGCCTGCACCAGCGTCATGGGGTCATCGTTTTTACAGACCCAGATTTTAATGGGGAGCGGATTCGTCGCATGATTATGACGGCCATTCCAACAGTTCAGCATGCCTTCCTCAAACGAGATGAAGCTGTTCCCAAGTCCAAGACCAAGGGGCGTTCTTTGGGAATTGAGCATGCCAGCTATAAAGACCTGAAAACAGCTCTAGCTCAGGTGACAGAACAATTTGAACATGAGAGTCAGTTTGACATTAGTCGTAGCGACTTGATTCGACTTGGTTTTCTAGCAGGGGCAGACAGCCGTAAGCGCAGAGAATATCTAGGAGAGGCTCTCCGAATCGGCTATTCCAATGGCAAGCAACTCCTCAAGCGCTTAGAGTTGTTTGGTGTTACCTTGGTAGAAGTGGAAGAAGCTATGAAATCTTATGAGTAGGAAAGATGTAGCTGTTACAATTTTTTAAGTTTCACAGTATTTTTCGAAGTAGGTAGAAGAGGAGGCGTCTGATGTTAATTGGTCAAAAAATCAAAGAGATTCGGATAGAAAAAGGAATTAGTCGTCCAGATTTTTGTGGAGATGAGCAAGAACTGACAGTTCGTCAACTGTCGCGAATTGAAAGTGGAGCTTCGCAACCGAGTTTGCCCAAGTTAGACTATATTGCTCGTCGTTTAGGAGTTCCAGCTTATAGCCTTATGCCGGATTTTTCAGCTCTTCCTCCTGCTTATTTAGAATTGAAATACCAGATTTTACGTGAACCAATCTATGGTAAAGAAGAGGAATACGATAAGAAAGAAGCGTGTTTGGAAGAGATTTATAAAATATACTTTGATAATCTTCCTAAAGAAGAACAATTAGTATGTGAAGTATTGCAGGCGTGTTTAGATACTTCTAGAACTAGAAGGCCTGAATACGCAGAGTTAATACTTGAGGAACATATGCCTCAGATTATAGAAAAAGAAGCTTATTCAATAAATGATATGTTGTTGATTCGTTTGTTTTTTTATCAAATGCTTATTAGAAAAGATCTTGCCAAATTTGTGAATCAAATCGAAAAGCTAATGCTCTTTCTTTTAGAACAGAAGAAGGTAACTCAATTAGAAAACTTCTTTATAATTAGAGATACTCTTATTTCAGGAATGTGTTGTCTTGAAAAGGTAGGAGTAACGGATTGCTTTAATGATTATCTATCGTGTTTACAAGAAATTATGGATAAAACCCAAGATTATCAAAAGAAACCCCTTGTATTTATGTTTTTGTGGAAGCAAGCATTAAGAGTAGAAAGAGATTTTAGTTTATCTGAATCATTTTATCAGTCTTCTAAAACATTTGCGCAGCTAATTGGAGATGAATTTCTAGTAAAGAAATTGACAGAGGAATGGCAAGAGGATGTAAAAAAATATTTATAAACATAGTAAAGCATAGTGAAGCAATGACAAAAATGTCCTTGTTCTGGTCTTGAAATAGTTCTAAAGTTCGTCTTTAGGGCTGTTTTTAATATATAAGTTAAAAATAAAATGAAATAGTTAGATTCTAAGGACATTGATGTCCTTGGTAGTTCTTGAAGAAACGGATATAATGTATTTGAAGATGTTGCTAGTGGAAAGAACTTAATATGCTTCTTAACATTGTAGTGACTGTGGTCACCTTCTCACTAAGTGACCAAGTAACTTTTTGGAGGAAATGATGAAACGTTTATTTATTTTGGTTTCAATGGTATTGGTATCGCTTTATATGCTGATAACTTCCGTTGACCATCGAGAAGAGATTTTATTTGGTAACTATCCCTCTGTTGATGTGACAGGAATGGTGATAAATCAACCAGTAGCTGGTCGCGAAGAGGTGACAGAGGCTTTGAGTCACTTGGCGGTAGAGCATAATAGTCTCATCGCCCGTCGGATCGTTGAGCCAAATGAAGCTGGAGAAACACGCTTTACCTATGCCACTTATGGTCAGGGAGAGCTTCCAGCAGGTCTGACCATTTCCTCCAAGGAGAGTGCAGAAACGAGTGATTTATTAGGGTCTTACTTGATTGTGTCAGGAAGTTTGGATGGAGTGAGCTTACAGACCACCTTGAAAGAACTTGGCTATCAAGGCTTTGTTTCGAATGGAGAAGATTCATTTTCGATAGTCTTACTATTGGCTGTCACCCCTATGGTGCTACTGAGTTTAGCTATTTTTCTGCTGACCTTTATGAGTTTGACTCTGATTTATCGGATAAAATCCCTCCGTCAAGCAGGGATTCGTTTAATAGCTGGTGAGAGCTTGTTTGGGGTTGCTCTCAGACCAGTATTAGAAGATATGAGACAGCTTATCTTCTCGGTGATGGTATCCAGTTTTTTGGGAGTGGGAATTCTCTGGTATCAAGGTGCCTTGTTTATGGCAACGGTGCAACTGGTCATCATTGGTCTTTTGCTTTATGGATTGGCCTTGATAGGGATTTCTACCTTACTGAGTGTCGTATATCTACTTGGTTTACAGGAAAATAGTCTGGTGGATCTATTGAAAGGGAAACTCCCTCTCAAACGTATGATGACATTGATGATGGTGGGGCAACTCTTGGCCGTGCTGGTAGTCGGCTCGAGTGCGACTGCTCTCCTACCCCACTACCGTGAAATGCAGGAGATGGAGAGAGCTAGCGATAAATGGAGCCAGTCCTCAGATCGTTACCGTCTATCCTTTGGTTGGTCTAGTGCATTTGCCGATGAAGAAGGAATGCGTAAGGAGAATCGCGAGTGGCAGACATTTACTGAAGAACGGTTAGCCAATACAGACTCTTTTTATATCATGAGCAATGTTGACAATTTCTCAGATGGAGCAGAAGTAGACCTAGATGGCAATCGTTTCAATGACTACACACCAGCAGGGAATGTCATCTATGTCTCACCGCGCTATCTGATAGAAGAAAAGGTTACCATTTCTTCAGAGTTTATGGACAAGATGCAAAACTTGTCTGAGGGAGAGTTTGGGCTGATCTTGCCTGAGAGCTTGCGAGAGCAGTCTGCCTACTATCAAGGATTATTTACAGACTACCTGCAAAACTTTTCATCTGAAAGTGTAGAAGCGACGAGTCAGAAACACTACCTTCCACAGTTAACGCTAGCTTTTACAGAAACAGGACAGGAACGCTTCCTCTATAACGATGGGTACAAGACGACACGTCAATATCTAAAAGATCCGATTATTGTAGTTCTAACGCCGCAAGCGACTGGAACAAGACCTGTTGCAGGGATGTTGTGGGGAACTACGGCTAATAGTGCCTTGAAACTAGATCGATATGGAGACAGCATCACATCTCTAAAAGAGCAAGGTCTGTATCACAAAGTCTCTTATTTGGTAAAAAGCCAGCTATTTTTTGCCAAGGTACTAAATGACAAACGGATGGAGTTTTACTCTCTCCTTATTGGGACGATTTTGACCCTGTCTACGGCTATCTTGTTATTTGATTCTATGAATCTTCTCTATTTTGAGCAGTTTAGACGGGAGATCATGATTAAACGTCTTTCTGGTATGACAATCTATGAGCTTCATGGCAAGTATTTACTGGCGCAAGGAGGAGTTCTCTTACTTGGGCTAACCCTATCTAGTGTTTTGACAGGAGATAGCTTGATTAGCGCTCTAGTTGTAGCTTTGTTTACGCTTAACGCTCTGTTGATTTTAGTAAGGCAGGATAAAAAGGAAGAATCTGGTAGCATGGCAGTATTGAAAGGAAAATAAGATGATTGATATTCAAGGATTGGAAAAGAAGTTTAATGACCGCGCGATTTTCTCTGGTTTAAATCTCAAGCTGGAGAAGGGCAAGGTCTATGCCTTAATCGGAAAGAGTGGAAGCGGAAAGACGACGCTGCTGAATATCTTAGGCAAACTAGAAAAGATAGATGGAGGAAGGGTTCTCTATCAGGGGAAAGATTTAAAAACCACTCCCACTCGTGAGTATTTTCGAGACCAGATGGGCTATCTCTTTCAAAATTTTGGACTCTTAGAAAACCAATCAATCAAAGAGAATTTGGATTTGGGCTTTGTCGGTCAAAAAATTTCAAAAGTAGAACGTTTGGAAAGGCAAGTGGAGGCTTTAGAAAAAGTTAATCTAGGGTATTTGGATCTAGAACAAAAAATTTATACTTTATCTGGGGGAGAGGCCCAACGAGTTGCCCTTGCGAAGACTATTTTGAAAAATCCACCCTTGATTTTGGCGGATGAACCAACAGCAGCTCTTGATCCTGAAAATTCAGAGGAGGTTATGAATCTCTTGGTGGGCTTGAAAGATGAAAATCGAATGATCATCATTGCTACCCATAATCCCCTAGTCTGGAATAAGGCCGATGAGATCATTGATATGAGGGAGTTTGCTCATGTGTGAAAAAATCCGTATTCGCAGGGTATCTGATTATCCTAGTGCCAGAGGTGGTTTAGAAGATATTCTCATCATGGAAAATATGACCAATCATCTCCTTTTGGTTCAAATCCGAGTGAATGGATATTTGCTTGATTTTGCTAGCATTGAAGGGCAAAGGCAAAAGCATTATCGTTTGAAAAATTTACCTCAAACGGTTGAACTGACAGTGGACGATGTGGAGGAGGATGTAGATTTGACCCTACCTGAAAATCGAAGTTATCAAGAAGCTGATTTTTTCGAACGGATGTTTCGAGAGAACCGATGAGTCCACCTTTAAAGATTTCCAAGACTATCTTTCTTCATGAGGAAAGATAGTTTTTTGGTATGATTTTCACCCCCAAAATACAAGGGGAATGTGTTACAATAGTAGTAACAGATAATAGAAAAGAGAATAGATGAGAATTGCAGATTACAGCGTGACCAAGGCAGTGCTGGAGCGTCACGGTTTTACCTTTAAAAAGTCCTTCGGGCAAAATTTCTTGACGGATACCAATATTCTTCAAAAAATCGTGGATACGGCTGAGATTGATGACCAGGTTAATGTCATCGAAATCGGGCCAGGTATTGGTGCTTTGACCGAGTTTTTGGCTGAGCGTGCAGCAGAAGTTATGGCCTTTGAGATCGACCGCCGTTTGGTACCGATTTTGGCAGATACTCTGTGTGATTTTGATAATGTAACCGTGGTCAACGAGGACATTCTCAAAGTTGATTTGGCGAAGCATATCCAGAATTTCAAAAATCCTGACCTGCCAATCAAAGTAGTGGCTAACTTGCCATACTATATCACGACGCCTATTCTCATGCACTTGATTGAAAGTGGCATTCCTTTTAGTGAGTTTGTGGTCATGATGCAGAAAGAAGTGGCGGATCGTATCTCAGCCCAACCTAACACCAAGGCTTACGGTAGCTTGTCGATTGCGGTTCAGTACTATATGACAGCCAAGGTTGCTTTTATCGTGCCGCGTACAGTCTTTGTGCCAGCGCCAAATGTGGACTCAGCTATTTTGAAAATGGTGCGCTGTCCAGAACCAGCCGTAGCAGTAGAAGATGAAAACTTCTTCTTTAAGGTTTCCAAGGCTAGTTTTACCCATCGCCGCAAGACCTTGTGGAATAACTTGACAGGCTACTTTGGCAAGACTGAAGAAATTAAGGATAAATTGACTAAAGCTCTAGACCAGGCAGGATTGTCACCAAGTGTACGTGGGGAAGCTCTCAGCTTGGCAGAATTTGCCAGTCTAGCAGATGCGCTTAAAGGGCAAGGGCTCTAAGATGCAGGGACAAATTATTAAAGCCTTGGCAGGCTTCTACTATGTGGAGAGTGAGGGCCAGGTTTATCAGACACGAGCGCGTGGGAATTTCCGTAAAAAAGGGCATACTCCCTACGTTGGGGATTTGGTCGACTTTTCTGCTGAGGAAAATTCGGAAGGCTATATTCTCAAGATTCACGAACGAAAAAACAGTCTGGTCCGTCCGCCCATTGTCAATATTGACCAAGCTGTGGTGATCATGTCTGTCAAGGAACCGGACTTCAACAGCAATTTGCTGGATCGGTTCTTGGTTCTTTTGGAGCACAAGGGTATCCATCCCATCGTCTATATTTCTAAGATGGATTTGTTGGAAGATAGGTCAGAATTGGATTTTTATGAACAGACTTATGGTAACATCGGCTATGACTTTGTGACCAGTAAGGAGGAACTTTTGCCCTTGTTAACAGGCAAGGTTACAGTCTTTATGGGGCAGACAGGTGTTGGGAAGTCAACTCTTCTCAATAAAATCGTACCGGACCTCAACCTTGAAACGGGAGAAATCTCAGACAGTCTAGGTCGTGGCCGTCATACCACTCGAGCTGTTAGTTTTTATAACCTCAATGGGGGTAAAATCGCAGATACACCGGGATTTTCATCGCTGGATTATGAAGTGACAACGGCTGAAGACCTTAATCAGGCTTTTCCAGAGATTGCTAGTGTCAGCCGAAACTGCAAATTCCGCACTTGTACCCATACTCATGAGCCGTCCTGTGCAGTGAAGCCAGCAGTGGAAGAAGGGACCATTGCCACCTTCCGTTTTGACAACTACCTGCAATTCCTCAGTGAGATTGAAAATCGCAGAGAAACTTATAAAAAAGTCAGCAAAAAAATTCCAAAATAAGGAGAAACCTATGTCTCAATACAAGATTGCTCCGTCAATTCTGGCAGCGGATTATGCCAACTTTGAACGTGAAATCAAACGTCTAGAAGCAACTGGGGCAGAGTATGCCCATATCGATATCATGGATGGTCATTTTGTGCCACAAATCAGTTTTGGTGCGGGTGTGGTCGAGAGTCTTCGTCCTCATAGCAAGATGGTCTTTGACTGCCACTTGATGGTAGCTAATCCAGAGCATCATTTAGAAGACTTTGCGCGTGCGGGAGCAGATATCATCAGTATCCATGTGGAAGCAACGCATCATATCCATGGTGCCCTTCAAAAAATTCGTTCACTAGGTGTCAAGCCATCTGTTGTTATCAATCCTGGTACGCCTGTGGAGGCGATTAAGCACGTGCTTCACCTAGTTGACCAAGTTTTGGTCATGACGGTGAATCCTGGCTTCGGTGGGCAAGCTTTTCTACCTGAAACCATGGATAAGGTACGTGAGCTGGTTGCCCTTCGTCAGGAAAAAGGTTTGAAATTTGAGATTGAAGTGGATGGTGGGATTGATGACCAAACTATTGCTCAAGCCAAAGAAGCTGGTGCGACCGTTTTTGTAGCAGGTTCCTATGTCTTTAAGGGAGAAGTCAATGAGCGAGTACAAACTCTCAGAAAACAACTGGACTAGGGTTGCCGTTTTTGCTGGCGGAGACCGCGGTCATTATCGAACGGATTTTGATTGCTTTGTTGGTGTAGATCGAGGCTCGCTCTGGGTCTTGGAAGAAAATCTGCCTCTTGCTCTAGCAGTCGGAGATTTTGATTCTGTGACGGAAGAAGAGCGGCAAGTGATTCAAAAACGTGCCCAGTATTTTGTCCAAGCCCGACCAGAAAAAGATGATACAGATTTGGAATTGGCTCTCTTAACCATCTTTGAGCAAAATCCTCAGGCTCAGATTACTATTTTCGGTGCTTTGGGTGGCCGTATTGATCACATGCTGGCCAATGTTTTTCTTCCTAGCAATCCCAAGTTGGCACCCTATATGCATCAAATAGAAATTGAGGATGGGCAAAACTTGATTACTTATTGTCCAGAAGGGACCAGTCAGCTACATCCCCGTTCAGACTACGATTATCTAGCCTTTATGCCGGTTCGAGATAGCCAGCTGACCATTCTTGGAGCCAAGTATGAGTTGACAGAGGAAAATTTTTTCTTTAAAAAAGTGTACGCTTCTAACGAATATATAGATAGGGAAGTTTCAGTGACTTGCCCAGATGGCTATGTGGTCGTACTACATAGTAAGGACAGGAGGTAGGATGGAAAGTTTACTTGTTCTATTATTGATTGCCAACCTAGCTGGACTCTTTCTGATTTGGCAGAGGCAGGATAAGCAGGAAAAACATCTGACCAAGAGCTTGGAGGATCAGGCAGATCACTTGTCAGACCAGTTGGATTACCGTTTTGAACAAGCCAGACAAGCCAGCCAGTTGGACCAAAAAGATTTGGAAGTGGCTGTCAGCGACCGTTTGCAAGAAGTGCGAATCGAATTGCACCAAAGTCTGACGCAAGTCCGTCAAGAAATGACAGATAGTCTCCTCCAAACCAGAGACAAGACTGACCAACGTCTCCAAGCCTTGCAGGAATCAAATGAGCAACGTTTGGAACAAATGCGCCAAACAGTCGAGGAAAAACTAGAAAAGACCTTGCAGACGCGCTTGCAAGCTTCCTTTGAGACAGTTTCCAAACAACTGGAGTCTGTCAATCGTGGCCTTGGAGAAATGCAGACAGTTGCCCGTGATGTTGGCGCCCTCAACAAGGTTCTCTCTGGAACCAAAACGCGAGGGATTCTGGGAGAATTGCAACTGGGGCAAATCATCGAGGATATCATGACCCCTGCCCAGTATGAACGAGAATACGCAACGGTTGAAAACTCCAGTGAACGAGTGGAGTATGCCATCAAGCTGCCTGGACAAGGCGACCAGGAATACGTCTATCTGCCAATTGACTCTAAGTTTCCACTGGCAGATTATTACCGCCTAGAAGAAGCCTATGAAGTAGGTGACAAGGATGAAATCGAACGCTGTCGTAAGTCACTCTTAGCAAGTGTCAAGCGTTTTGCTAGGGATATTAGGAACAAGTACATAGCGCCACCTCGGACGACCAATTTTGGAGTTTTGTTTGTTCCGACAGAAGGTCTCTACTCAGAAATCGTCCGTAATCCTGTCTTCTTTGATGATTTGAGACGGGAGGAGCAGATTATTGTTGCAGGTCCAAGTACCCTATCAGCTCTTCTTAACTCCCTATCGGTTGGTTTCAAAACCCTCAATATACAAAAGAGTGCTGACCATATTAGCAAGACCCTTGCTAGCGTCAAGACTGAGTTTAGCAAGTTTGGTGGTATTCTGGTCAAGGCACAAAAACATCTTCAACATGCCTCTGGCAATATTGATGAACTATTAAACCGTCGCACCACAGCTATCGAGCGGACGCTCCGTCACATTGAGTTATCAGAAGGTGAGCCTGCGCTTGATCTACTCCATTTCCAAGAAAATGAGGAAGAATATGAAGATTAGTCACATGAAAAAAGATGAGCTGTTTGAAGGCTTTTACCTAATCAAATCAGCTGACCTGAGGCAAACTCGAGCTGGGAAAAACTACCTAGCCTTTACCTTCCAAGATGATAGTGGCGAGATTGATGGGAAGCTCTGGGATGCCCAACCTCATAACATTGAGTCCTTTACTGCAGGTAAGGTTGTCCACATGAAAGGGCGCCGAGAAGTTTATAACAACACCCCTCAAGTCAATCAAATTACTCTCCGCCTGCCTCAACCTGGCGAACCCAATGATCCAGCTGATTTCAAGGTCAAGTCACCAGTTGATGTTAAGGAAATACGTGACTACATGTCGCAAATGATTTTTAAAATTGAAAATCCTGTCTGGCAACGAATTGTCCGAAATCTTTACACCAAGTACGATAAGGAATTCTATTCTTATCCAGCTGCTAAGACCAACCACCATGCCTTTGAAACAGGCTTGGCCTATCATACGGCGACCATGGTGCGTTTGGCAGATGCTATTAGCGAGGTCTATCCTCAGCTTAATAAGAGTCTGCTTTATGCGGGGATTATGCTGCATGACTTAGCTAAAGTCATCGAGTTGACGGGACCAGACCAGACCGAGTACACAGTGCGAGGCAATCTTCTTGGGCATATTGCTCTCATTGATAGCGAAATTACTAAAACAGTGATGGAACTCGGCATCGATGATACCAAGGAAGAAGTCGTTTTACTTCGTCACGTCATCCTCAGTCACCACGGCTTGCTTGAGTATGGAAGTCCAGTCCGTCCACGCATTATGGAAGCAGAGATTATCCATATGATTGACAATCTGGATGCTAGCATGATGATGATGTCAACAGCTCTGGCTTTGGTGGATAAGGGAGAGATGACCAATAAAATCTTCGCTATGGACAATCGTTCCTTCTATAAACCAGATTTAGATTAACAATTTAAGAAAAATGAGCATTTTTTAGGATAAGAATGTTCGTTTTTTTATGTGAATATGGTATAATAGATAAAATATCAAAATTAAATGAAGTGGGAAATAGAAATGAAATTAAGAAGAAGTGATCGGATGGTTGTCATTTCCAACTATTTGATTAATAATCCTTATAAACTAACTAGTCTCAATACTTTTGCTGAAAAGTATGAATCTGCTAAATCATCTATCTCAGAAGATATCGTCATTATCAAACGCGCCTTTGAGGAAATCGAAATCGGTCACATCCAGACTGTGACTGGGGCTGGCGGAGGTGTCATCTTTACACCATCAATCTCAAACCATGATGCTAAGGAAATGGTTGAAGACTTGCGTGCCAAGTTGTCAGAAAGTGACCGTATCTTGCCAGGTGGTTACATCTACCTGTCCGATTTGCTTAGCACACCAGCCATCTTGAAAAATATTGGTCGCATTATTGCCAAGAGCTTTATGGATCAAAAAATTGATGCGGTTATGACCGTAGCGACTAAGGGTGTGCCACTTGCAAATGCAGTTGCCAATGTCCTCAATGTTCCCTTTGTTATTGTGCGCCGTGACCTGAAAATTACCGAAGGTTCAACTGTCAGCGTCAACTATGTATCAGGTTCAAGTGGTGACCGTATCGAGAAAATGTTCCTTTCAAAACGTAGTCTCAAGGCAGGAAGCCGTGTCTTGATTGTGGATGACTTCTTGAAAGGTGGCGGAACTGTCAACGGGATGATCAGTCTCTTGCGTGAGTTTGATTCAGAATTGGCAGGTGTAGCGGTCTTTGCGGACAATGCCCAAGAAGAACGTGAAAAGCAGTTTGACTACAAGTCACTCTTGAAGGTAACCAATATTGATGTCAAGAACCAAACTATCGATGTTGAGGTTGGTAATATCTTTGACGAAGATAAATAAGAGATAGAACTAAAGGTTGGAACGATTGTCCCAGCCTTTCTTTGGAAATAGAATAGAAGGAAGCTTATGAAGACACCATTTATCAATAAAGAAGACTTAGAAGCGATTGTTGCCGAGTTCCCGACTCCCTTTCACTTGTATGATGAGAAGGGGATTCGTGAGAAGGCAAGAGCCGTCAACCAAGCCTTTTCGTGGAACAAGGGCTTTAAGGAATATTTTGCAATTAAGGCTACTCCAACTCCAGCTATTTTGAAAATTCTCCAAGAGGAAGGTTGTGGTGTGGACTGCTCTAGTTATGTGGAGCTTTTGATGAGCCATAAACTGAATTTCCCTGGTTCTGAGATTATGTTCTCTTCAAACAACACGCCAGACAAGGAATATGCCTATGCGCGTGAATTGGGTGCGACCATTAACTTGGATGCCTTTGAAGATATTGAACATCTGGAGCGAGCAGCAGGAATTCCAGAAATCATCTCATGTCGTTACAATCCTGGAGGCGTTTTTGAGCTAGGAACAGATATTATGGACAATCCTGGCGAGGCTAAGTTCGGCATGACCAAGGACCAGCTCTTTGAAGCTTTTGCTAGCTTGAAGGAAAAAGGAGCCAAGACCTTTGGGATTCACTCCTTCCTAGCATCCAATACCGTGACCCATCTCTATTATCCAGAGTTGGCGCGTCAGCTATTTGAATTGGCTGTTGAAATCAAGGAAAAGTTGGGCATTTCGCTAGATTTTATCAATCTTTCTGGCGGTATTGGTGTCAACTATCGTCCAGACCAGGAGCCAAACGATATCGCCTTGATTGGTGAGGGGGTTCGTAAGGTTTATGAAGAGGTTCTTACGCCAGCAGGTCTTGGTCAGATTAAGATTTTCACCGAATTGGGTCGTTTTATGTTGGCACCTCACGGTGCTTTGGTTACAAGAGTGACTCATAAGAAGGAAACCTACCGTACCTATCTAGGTGTGGATGCATCAGCAGTCAACCTCATGCGTCCAGCTATGTACGGAGCTTACCATCATATTACTAACGTGACCCATCCAGATGGACCAGCTGAAGTTGTAGATGTGGTTGGTTCACTCTGTGAAAATAATGATAAATTTGCAGTAAATCGTGAACTACCTCATACAGAAATCGGTGATTTGCTGGTAATTCATGATACAGGTGCTCACGGTTTTTCAATGGGCTACCAGTACAATGCCAAACTTCGTTCTGCGGAAATCCTCTATACCGAAGAAGGTAAAGCCCGTCAAATTCGCCGTGCAGAGCGCCCTGAGGACTACTTTGCAACCTTGTATGGCTTTGATTTTGAAGAATAAAATGATAATTAATTGAAAATGAAATTGAAAAACAGATTGCTTTCTAAAAAATAGGCAAAAATCTTGTTTTTCCTTCAAGTCGTGATATAATAAAACTATAAAACGTTTTCAAGGAAGGTAACGATATGTCTGAAGAAACAATTGATTATGGACAAGTGACAGGGATGGTGCATTCGACAGAAAGCTTTGGGTCGGTAGATGGCCCTGGTATTCGCTTTATTGTCTTTTTGCAGGGCTGTCACATGCGTTGCCAGTATTGCCACAACCCAGATACTTGGGCGATGGAGTCCAACAAATCACGTGAACGGACGGTAGATGATGTCTTGACAGAGGCCTTGCGCTACCGCGGTTTCTGGGGGAATAAGGGTGGGATTACAGTCAGTGGAGGAGAAGCCCTCTTGCAGATTGATTTCCTGATTGCCCTTTTTACCAAGGCTAAGGAACAAGGAATCCACTGTACCTTGGATACCTGTGCCCTTCCTTTCCGCAATAAACCACGTTACCTTGAAAAGTTTGACAAGCTCATGGCTGTAACTGACTTGGTTCTCTTAGATATCAAGGAAATCAACGAAGAACAGCACAAGATTGTTACTAGCCAAACCAATAAAAATATTTTGGCCTGTGCCCAGTATCTATCAGATATTGGAAAACCTGTCTGGATTCGCCACGTGCTAGTTCCAGGTTTGACAGATAGAGATGATGACTTGATTGAACTTGGTAAGTTCGTCAAGACCCTCAAAAATGTTGATAAATTTGAAATTCTACCTTATCACACCATGGGTGAGTTCAAGTGGCGTGAATTGGGAATTCCTTATTCGCTCGAAGGGGTCAAACCACCAACAGCAGATCGCGTTAAGAACGCTAAAAAACTCATGGATACCGAAAGTTACCAAGACTATATGAAACGTGTACATGGATAAAAAGGAAGCCTGATGGAAACATCGGGCTTTTAAGTTTACACAAATGTATATAATTAAATAAAACAAAATTTTATACTCTTCGAAAATCTCTTCAAACCACGTCAGCGTCGCCTTACCGTAGGTATGGTTACTGACTTCGTCAGTTCTATCCACAACCTCAAAACACTGTTTTGAGCAGCTTGCGACTAGCTTCCTAGTTTGCTCTTTGATTTTCATTGAGTATTAAATCTTTTGACTCTCTAAATTCTGAAAAAAATCCGAAAAAGAATGTGTAAGATATAGTTACTTTTAGAAATATTAAATAGAATAGGAGAACATCATGGAACAAAGTATTACCATTAAAAATTTATGTAAGTCATATGGACAAACTCAAATTTTAAAAGATATTTCTTTTGAAGTAAAAGCAGGTAGAGTGACTGCTTTCCTGGGTCCAAATGGAGCTGGAAAAAGTTCAACCTTACGTATTTTATTAGGACTAGACAAAGCAACATCTGGTCTTACCAAAATTGGAGATCAAACTTATAAGGAATTAAAATTTCCTCTAAAGATTGTAGGAGCTTCATTTGACAGTGTAGGAGCTCCTGATGATCGGACTGTTTATCAACATTTGAAAATTGTTGCTGCTAGTAATGGGATATCCAGTCAGCGAATTGAGCAAGTCTTGGATATGGTGGATATTAGCCATAAGAAAAAATCTAAAATTGGAAAATTATCATTAGGCGAAGGACAACGCTTAGGAATTGCAACAGCTCTATTAGGAAATCCTCAATATCTGATATTGGATGAACCGACTAATGGGTTGGATCCAAGAGGAATTCGGTGGTTTAGAGAGTTTATAAAAAAACAAGCTCAAGAAGGGAAGACAGTCTTGCTATCATCTCATATATTATCGGAAGTGGAAGCAGTAACAGATGATGTCGTTATTATAAATAAAGGAAAAGTTCTTATAAAAGGAACTTTACAAGAAGTGATGAAAAATCTTTCTTCACTAGAAGAAGTCTTCTTTAGTTTAACAGAAGGAGGAAAGTGACATGGTACTTATTTACTCTCTTCATTCTGAAATATTGAAATTACTTTATAGGAGAGCTACTCATATTGTACTATTCTTGATACTGGTATTTCAAACATTTTTAGCAAATATTGGTGCTTCTCAAATTGTTTCAGTTGGTATCCATGCTACACCAGAGACAAATCCAGAATTAGCAGAAGCTATACCTCCTATTGAATTTTTAGGTTTTGATGTCACTTTATTTGGTGTTTTTATTATGATTATCCTAGGCTCAATTTACGGAGCCGAGGAGTATAAATGCTCTGCTATTCGTACAAGCCTCCTCTCTATTACAAATCGAAGTACTTTCCTAGTTTCAAAAACATTAGTTTGGCTTGTATTTTCTTTTCTCATTTCCTTTCTATCAATATTCCTTACGATTAACATGACACATTATGTTTTAGGACAAGATGGCTTAATGCTTTTTTCACTAAATGGAACAGTTTGGTTCTATATATTTTTAGCCAGTATAGCTTGGACTTTGTTGGGACTGCTGGCCTATATTATGGCTTTGACATTTAAAACAGCCATTGTTCCTCTATTATTTTTGCTTCCTCAAGTCTACAATTTAGGAACATTCTTAGCAAACTATATATCGATTGCAAAATTTCTTCCAGTTGCATTGGGGCAAGGATTGATTGCTACATCTCCTCAAATTTTAGAACATAATAGTTTACAACATATTTTATTTTTACTTTGTTGGAACTCTTCATTCTTGGCTTTAGCAATTTACCGCTTACTTAAGTCAGATATTGGAGGAGGTGAATAGGTTGAAAGAGCAACTTAAAAGTGAGTATCTCAAGTTTATGATGAATCCTTGGCACTGGTTGATTATAGGTGCTCTATTACTGTGTGTTCCGGCGATGGTTATTTTTTTAAATAGTAAGCCAGACCAGTTGACCCTACAGTTTGTTTTGGAACAGCTACTGCAAAGTCTCTATTTAGGACAGGCAGGTTTCATTAGTCTAGCGGTTCTATTTATAGGTCAAGAATTTACAGGTTCTAGCCTTCGTACCAGTTTTCTTACCTGTCCAAATCGTTTGAAATTTATAATCTGTAAACTAGCTATTGTATTATGTATGGAAATTGTATTATTGGTTGCTGTAATATCATTATGCATACTAATCGCGCAAGTATACTACAATATCAATCTTTTGAGTAATATTAAACATGTTCTAACAATTCTATTTCCAGCTTGTATTTCTATTCTAACCTTCGCTCTTTTAAGTGGTATTTTTGTATTTATTTCCCAGTCTTTTATCTTAATTTTGGGAATCAGTTTATCCCTTTTATTGGGCTTGGGACAAATGTTATTACAATTCAGTTCTTTTTTTAGAAATTTACCATTACTGGCTAGTATGAATTGTTTTTATACCTATCCATTGTCTCTTTATTATCCAGTGTGGCAAGGCTTAGGGATACAAATAGTTTGGTTATTAATTGTTTTTCTATTTGCTACATTGATACTCATAGGAAAAAATGTAGGCTAAAGACAGGGGATATCCTGTCTTTTTCTCAGGTAGTGCTATAATATATTCAGGAGGGTGAGTTATGGCTTATAAAATTTTGGTTGTAGATGATGATCTTGCTATTCTTCGCCTAATAAAAAAAGTACTAGAATATGAAAAATATGAAGTAGTCATACGAAATAAGATAGAAGAGATTGATCTTTGTGATTTTACAGGCTTTGACTTGATTCTATTAGATATTATGATGCCTGTTAGTGGTTTAGAAATCTGTCAGATGATTCGCGAGCAGATAACTGTTCCTATCTGTTTTATAACTGCCAAGGATATGGATGAAGATTTAGTAGCTGGAATCAATGCAGGTGCTGATGATTATATTATGAAGCCCTTTAGTATGCAAGAATTGTTAGCACGTGTTAAAATGCACTTACGTCGTGAAGAACGAACTAAAGGAAATGTTCATCAAATAAAGATTGGGAAGCTTATACTATATACGGATAGTAAGGAACTATTTGTAAACGATGATAAGATTGCTCTGACAAGGAGGGAATTTGACATAGTGAATCTTTTGGCAAGCAACCCAAGTAAAATATATTCTATTGAGGAAATTTATAATTATCTATATCCACAAAGTTCCGAAGCGCTTTTACGTTCGGTTTCAGAGTACATTTATCAAATTCGTCAAAAGCTGAAACCTTATCAATTAAATCCAATTAAAACCTTGTACGGTGGAGGATATCAATGGGTAGAATCAAAAGTTTTAGACAATTAATTCGAGAAACCTGTTGGAGAATTATTTGGCAGTTTAGTCTTGGCTTACTAATGGCCTATCTTATTCCCTTAGCTTCAGTATCTATACAAATAAATGAAGATGGGAAACCTTTAAACAATAGTGGTGTTCTATCAATCTTTTTTAATGTGTCATCATGGATATATATTTGTGTTTTATTGATTATTCTAATAAGTTATCACATTGGAAAATTGTTGAAAAAACTGAGTTATGAAATGACTTTGATTTATGAAAATAGTATGTGGTTGGAGAAGGAATGTACAGAAAGTTTAACAGTTAAAGAATTTCGCGAGACAGGAAATCGGATTATTGTGATGCAAGATAGAATTCGACAATTAATAGTTGATGAGAAACAGCAGAAGGAAGATTTAATGTTTCAGGTTTCAGCAGCTTCTCATGATTTAAAAACTCCCTTAACCATTATTAGGGGAAATGTGGAATTTTTGCAGGCGATAACTGAAAACGACCAATCTCAAGAATGCTTAGCAGATATAGAAAGAGCTAGTCAACAGTTACTAGATTATTTCAATCAATTAATTCACTATTCTAAAACCTATTATGATGATGAGACAGGCTGGACGGAGTATTCCTCTTCAGATTTTATCAATGAATTAGAGAAAGAAGTTTCTTTTTTGATAAAAAATCAGATGAAGTTTTCTTTTGAACAAAATGTGAAAGGAACTGAAAACTATTATATAAATCCATCTCTTCTAATTCGTGCCATACAAAATATTTTAACAAATGCTTTGGAGTATGCAGATAAACAGAATCCTAAAATTAACATTAGGGTAGAGCAAGAGGGGAAGGAATTGAAAATAGGTATATGGAATAATGGTTCGGAATTTCCAGAGGAAGTTTTAAATCATTTTGGGAAGCTCTTTTATCGTATGGATAAAGCTAGATCGGTTAAAGAGCAACATTATGGTATTGGACTTAGTTTTGTATGTAGAGTTGCAAAACTACACAAAGGCCGAGTTGAGCTTAGAAATAGAGACGCGGGAGCAGAAGTTTTAATAACTGTGAATTGTATTAAATCATAGCGAGTTACTTGTTAATTTATGATTGAATAGTTTTTATATGTGAGCTTTTAAACTATTTAACTTTTTCGACTAGTATAAGATGTAACGGTAGATAATAAAAACGAATGATGATATCTAGTTGATGAAAACTATTTATCATTCATTCGTTTTTTAATTATTGGATAATTTACGTAGCTTTATCTCGAACGTTGTTTTCCAGCGTTGCGATTTTTATGTTTTTTCTTGCTTGTGATAGCAGTTGGTTGTTCAGGGGTAACGTCTTTTCGTCCACTTGGTGTAGAGAAAGCACTTGCTTTTGGTGGGTTCTTGGCTAGTTCTTCACGGACTTTTTTGCGAAGTTTTGGACGAACGATATAGTTGACGATAAACTGTTGGAGAATCATCATGAAACCACCGACAACCCAATAAAGAGTGACACTAGCTGGTGAGATGAGGGAGAAGCCGGCAATCATGACTGGGCTCACGTAAGCCATTTTCTTGATTTGATCTCTTTGCGTTTCATCTTCTACTCCGTGAAGTGAAAGGAGTGATTGAAGATAGTAAAGGACACCAGCGCAGGCAGCTAAAATCATACTTGGAGAGCCTAGAGGAATTCCTAGGTAACTTGCTTGAGCAACACCTTCAGTATATTGGGCAGCAAAGTAAATTGCAGAGAAGAAAGGCATTTGAAGGAGGATAGGGAAACATCCTACACCACCAAACATGCTGATGCCGTGCTCTTTTTGAGCAGCAAAGAGAGCTTGTTGGGCTTCGAGTTTTTCTTCTTGAGTAGTCGCTTCCTTGAGACGAGTTTGGTGTGGCTCAAGGACGTGCTTGAGGGCGTTCATCTTTTCAGAGTGAAGCGTTGCCTTCCATGATTGGTAGATACCAAGTGGCAAGATAATCAAGCGCACGATAATGGTTACGATGATGATAGCGACACCAAAGCCTAGACCTTGATCAGTAGCGAAGTACTTGATAGCTTCAGCCATAGGCGCTCCGATAGTATTCCAAATAAATCCTATTGGCTTTCCTGTGGCTTTATCGACGCTAACACAGCCAGTCAAGACTAGCAACATAGCCACTCCCATAGCCGAGAGTGCAAAACGTTTAATAGATTTCACTGTTTTTATTCCTTCTTTAAAAATTATACCTTTCTATTCTACTGTTTTTTTACAAAATATACAATAGTTCTAGAGACCTAATTTGCGATTTTAAAGTCAGGGTAGGGAGGAAAGTTGCTCAGTTGGACATCTAAGTAGCTGACTTTTGAAAAAGGTGTGGGTCCTTTGCGGACTTCTTGGATAAATTTTGCCATGGTAGCAGATGAGTCTGCTTGGGCTAAAATTTCCACTGTTCCGTCGTCGTTATTCCATACTCGACCTGTGATGCCACCAATTTCAAGTGCCAAGCTGTAAACACCCCAACGAAAGCCGACTCCCTGCACCCTACCTTGGGCAATCATTCTAACCTTTTGCATACCAAACTCCTTTGATTGTGTTATAATATTTCTATGACTATTATAACCTCAAAAGCCAACTCTGTGGTAAAAAATGCCAAGAAATTACACCAAAAAAAATACCGCAAGTCTGCTTATTTGATTGAAGGCTGGCACTTGTTTGAAGAAGCTGTTCAAGCTGGAGTGACGATTGAGAAAATCTTTGCCTTAGAAACTTACCGAGATCAGTTAGCTGCTTTTTCGCAAACTGTCTGGGTTTCAGAGGATATTTTGCTAGATTTGGCGGATTCTCAGACTCCACAGGGCATTGTTGCGGTGGTTCAAAAAGAAGAAGTAGGACAAGTTGATTTGAGTCAGGGCAAGTTCTTGTTTTTGGAAGATGTGCAAGATCCTGGTAATGTGGGAACCATCATTCGGACTGCGGATGCAGCAGGTTTTATAGGAGTAATTGTTTCAGAAAAGTCGGCAGATATCTACAGTCTCAAGACTCTACGTTCCATGCAAGGCAGTCATTTTCATCTGCCTATTTACCGGATGTCTAGTCAAGCGCTTCTTAAGGAAACCAAAGAGGCAGGTATCCCAGTGCTGGCAACAACTCTATCTAAAGATTCTGTTGATTACAGAGAACTGCCTCCCATAGAAAATTTTGTACTAGTCATGGGAAATGAGGGTCAAGGAATTAGTTCCCTCATGGCTGAAAGTGCAGACCAGTTGGTCCATATTAGCATGAAGGGTAAGGCAGAGAGTTTGAATGTTGCAGTTGCAGCTGGTATTTTGATTTTCCATTTAAGCTAATTTTAACTTTCTTTGTTATAATCAAGGAAAGATGTTCATAGAAAAGGAGAAAAGATGAATCACACTATTATTCATGACCGCGCAGGTCTCAATCAATTTTACGCTAAGGTTTATGCCTTTGTTGGTCTGGGGATCGGATTATCCGCTTTAGTATCAGGCCTTATGTTGACGGTCTTTCAGTCTCAGCTGGTTTACTTTTTGATGCAGGGGCGTCTCTGGTTGACCATTGCAACTTTTGCAGAGTTGGCCTTGGTTTTCGTTGCCAGTAACATGGCCTTAAAGAATAGTCCAGCGGCTCTTCCAGTATTTTTACTTTACTCAGTATTAAACGGCTTTACCCTGAGTTTTGTGGTGGCCTTCTATACTCCGGGTACAGTTTTATCTGCATTTGTATCAAGCGCCCTTCTCTTCTTTGTTATGGCGGCAGTCGGTATGTTCACCAAGAAAGATTTGAGTGGGCTTGGTCGAGCGATGATGGCAGCTCTAATCGGTTTGTTGATTGCCATGGTAGTTAATATTTTCTTAGCTAGTGGCTTCTTTGATTATATGATTAGCGTAGCCATGGTTTTGGTCTTCTCAGGGTTGATTGCTTGGGACAACCAAAGAATTCGTCTCGCATATGAACAATCACAAGGTCGTGTGGCGACAGGTTGGGTTGTGTCAATGGCTCTCAGTATCTATCTTGATTTTATCAATCTTTTCCTAAGCATTTTACGTATCTTTGGCCGCAATGATTAAAAGGTCTATGAAATCAGTGTTTTGAGTGACACTGATTTTTTTAAAATTTCTCTTTTCTTTTCTTGGAAATAGGTGTATAATGCTTTTAATTAATTTTTGAGGAGTAGTTTATGAAGAAAAGTTTTATCCATCAACAAGAAGAAATTTCTTTTGTCAAAAACACTTTTACCCAGTATTTGAAAGATAAGCTAGAAGTTGTCGAAGTGCAAGGTCCTATCTTGAGTAAGGTCGGTGATGGGATGCAGGACAACTTATCAGGTGTGGAGAATGCCGTATCGGTCAAGGTTCTCCAAATCCCTGATGCTACTTATGAAGTGGTGCACTCACTTGCTAAATGGAAACGCCATACCTTGGCCCGCTTTGGTTTCGGTGAGGGTGAAGGTCTCTTTGTTCACATGAAGGCCCTTCGTCCAGACGAAGACTCGCTGGATGCTACCCACTCTGTTTATGTTGATCAGTGGGACTGGGAAAAGGTCATTCCAAATGGCCAACGTAACATTGCTTACCTAAAAGAAACTGTTGAGAAGATTTACAAGGCTATTCGCCTGACTGAGCTAGCTGTTGAAGCTCGCTATGACATCGAGTCTATCTTGCCAAAACAAATCACTTTCATCCATACAGAAGAGTTGGTAGAACGCTACCCAGACTTGACTCCAAAAGAACGTGAAAATGCTATCTGTAAAGAATTTGGTGCTGTTTTCTTGATTGGTATCGGTGGTGAATTACCAGACGGTAAACCGCACGATGGACGTGCACCAGACTACGATGACTGGACAAGTGAGTCTGAAAATGGCTACAAGGGTCTAAATGGTGATATTCTGGTTTGGAATGAATCTCTAGGTGGAGCCTTTGAGTTGTCTTCTATGGGGATTCGTGTAGATGAAGAAACCCTTCGTCGTCAGGTAGAAATCACCGGTGACGAAGACCGCTTGGAATTGGAATGGCACAAGGCATTGTTGAATGGCCTATTCCCATTGACAATCGGTGGAGGAATTGGACAATCTCGTATGGCCATGTTCTTACTTCGCAAGAAACATATCGGAGAAGTGCAAACAAGTGTTTGGCCTCAAGAAGTCCGCGATACTTACGAAAATATTTTGTAGAGAATCGAACCGCAAGGTTCGGTTTTCTTTCTCTTTTCGCTCATAATTTGGTATAATAAACGGTATGAAAATCGTATCAGGAATCTATGGGGGACGTCCCCTCAAGACACTAGAAGGCAAGACGACAAGACCTACTTCGGATAAGGTTAGGGGAGCCATTTTTAACATGATTGGTCCCTATTTTGAAGGGGGACGAGTCTTGGACCTTTATGCAGGTAGTGGTGGTTTATCTATCGAAGCAGTATCGCGTGGCATGTCCAGTGCTGTTTTGGTGGAGCGAGACCGTAAGGCTCAGACCATCGTGGCTGAAAATATCCAGATGACCAAGGAAATTGGAAAATTTCAACTCCTCAAGATGGATGCAGAAAGAGCATTGGAACAGGTATCTGGGGAATTTGACCTCATTTTCTTAGACCCTCCTTATGCCAAGGAACAAATCGTAGCAGATATTGAAAAAATGGCTGAAAGAGCGCTTTTTTCTGAAGATGTCATGGTCGTGTGTGAGACAGATAGAATGGTAGAACTTCCAGAAGAAATTGCTTGTCTTGGAATCTGGAAAGAAAAAATTTATGGAATTAGTAAGGTGACAGTCTATGTCAGATAAGATTGGATTATTCACAGGCTCATTTGATCCTATGACAAATGGGCATCTGGATATCATTGAACGGGCGAGCAGACTCTTTGATAAGCTCTATGTCGGTATTTTTTTTAATCCCCACAAACAAGGATTTCTCCCTATCGAAAGTCGTAAACGGGGACTAGAAACGGCTTTGAAACATTTGGAAAATGTTGAAGTTGTGTCTTCTCATGATGAATTGGTGGTTGATGTCGCAAAAAGACTGGGGGCTACTTGTCTAGTGCGTGGTTTGAGGAATGCAGCGGATTTGCAATATGAAGCCAGTTTTGATTACTACAACCATCAGCTGTCTCCTAATATAGAGACCATTTATTTACATAGTCGACCTGAACATCTCTATCTCAGTTCATCAGGCGTTAGAGAGATTTTGAAGTTTGGTCAGGATATTGCCTGCTATGTTCCCGAGAGTATTTTGGAGGAAATAAGAAATGAAAAAAAAGATTAGATGGCCCTTATACGTCATTGCGGCCTTGATTGTGACTTTCTTGGCATTTGTAGTGCCCTTGCCCTATTATATAGAGGTTCCAGGTGGTTCGGAAGATATTCGCCAAGTCCTTAAAGTAAATGACACAGAAGATAAGGAAGCTGGTGCCTATCACTTCGTTACGGTCGGTGTTCAGCATGCTACTTTAGCTCATATGATTTATGCTTGGTTGACGCCTTTTACAGATATTCGCAGTGCTCAGGAGACTACAGGTGGTTCTTCCGATGTTGAATTTATGCGAATTAATCAATTCTACATGCAGACATCGCAAAATATGGCCAAGTATCAAGGGCTAAAAACAGCTGGTAAGGATATTGAACTCAAATACCTTGGTGTTTATGTTTTGACTGTGACGGATAATTCGACCTTTAAAGGGATTCTCAACATCTCTGATACGGTCACAGCAGTCAATGATCAGACCTTTGATAGTTCCAAAGATTTGATTGATTACGTCAATTCTCAAAAATTAGGGGACTCAGTTAAAGTGACCTATGAAGAGGATGGGCAAACCAAGTCTGCAGAAGGTAAGATTATCACCTTGGAAAATGGCAAAAATGGGATTGGAATCGGATTGATTGACCGTACAGAAGTGACCAGTGATGTCCCAATTCGCTTTTCAACAGCCGGTATCGGCGGACCAAGTGCTGGTCTCATGTTTAGTCTGGCCATCTATACCCAAATAGCTGACCCTGGCCTTCGTAATGGCCGCATTGTTGCCGGTACAGGAACCATTGACCGCGATGGGAATGTGGGGGATATTGGAGGTATCGATAAGAAAGTTGTAGCTTCGGCTAGAGAAGGTGCTGCTATTTTCTTTGCCCCTGATAACCCTGTTAGCGAAGAAGAACAAAAAGCACATCCAGATGCGAAAAACAATTATCAGACAGCCCTAGAAGCAGCCAAAACAATCAAGACAGATATGAAAATTGTTCCCGTTAAAACCCTACAAGATGCAATTGATTACTTGAAAAACAATCCCTAATTTTAAGTGAAGTTTCCAAACTAGCGCACAAACAGAGAAGATGGTATAATAGTCAAATGGTTCAATTATTATTCACTCTAAGCAGTCACATGCTCTTTATTTATGTGAGTTTTTACCTTTTAAAGGATCTTGTTAGATGGGAAAAAGTTTTAAAAGTGACAGCTGAGAATACAAGAAAAGTCCGTTTATTGATAGCTCTTTTCAGCATCGTAATGGGCTACATCATGAGTTCATTCTTTATCAGCCTATATCAGTTGTGGCAAGAAGCGCTTAGAGGATTATTATAAAATCAAATGTAAAGGAAAGAAGTATGGAAAAAATTGTGGTTCAAGGTGGCGATAATCGTCTGGTAGGAAGTGTTACGATCGAAGGAGCAAAGAATGCAGTCTTGCCCTTGTTGGCAGCGACTATTCTAGCAAGTGAAGGAAAGACCGTCTTGCAGAATGTTCCTATCTTGTCAGATGTTTTCACTATGAATCAGGTGGTTCGTGGTTTGAATGCCAAGGTAGATTTTGATGAGGAGGCTCATCTTGTCGAGGTGGATGCGACTGGTGATATCACTGAGGAAGCTCCTTACAAGTATGTCAGCAAGATGCGCGCCTCCATCGTTGTCTTGGGACCAATTCTTGCTCGTGTAGGTCATGCTAAGGTATCCATGCCAGGTGGTTGTACCATTGGTAGCCGTCCTATTGATCTTCATTTGAAAGGTCTAGAAGCTATGGGGGCTAAGATTAGTCAGACAGCTGGTTATATCGAAGCCAAGGCTGATCGCTTACATGGGGCTCATATCTACATGGACTTCCCAAGTGTTGGCGCTACGCAGAACTTGATGATGGCAGCGACTCTGGCTGATGGTGTGACAGTGATTGAGAATGCTGCGCGTGAGCCTGAGATTGTTGACCTAGCCATTCTCCTTAATGAAATGGGAGCCAAGGTTAAGGGTGCTGGTACAGAGACTATTACCATTACTGGTGTTGAGAAACTTCATGGTACGACTCACAATGTAGTCCAAGACCGTATCGAAGCAGGAACCTTTATGGTGGCTGCTGCCATGACCGGTGGTGATGTCTTGATTAAAGACGCTGTCTGGGAGCACAACCGTCCCTTGATTGCCAAGTTACTTGAAATGGGTGTTGAAGTAATTGAAGAAGACGAAGGAATTCGTGTTCGTTCTCAACTAGAAAATCTAAAAGCTGTTCATGTGAAAACCTTGCCCCACCCAGGATTTCCAACAGATATGCAGGCTCAATTTACAGCCTTGATGACCGTCGCAAAAGGGGAGTCAACTATGGTGGAGACAGTTTTCGAAAATCGTTTCCAACATCTAGAAGAGATGCGCCGCATGGGCTTGCACTCTGAGATTATCCGTGATACAGCTCGTATTGTTGGTGAACAGCCTTTGCAGGGAGCAGAAGTTCTTTCAACTGACCTTCGTGCCAGCGCAGCCTTGATTTTGACAGGTTTGGTAGCACAAGGAGAAACTGTAGTTGGTAAATTGGTTCACTTGGATAGAGGTTACTACCGTTTCCATGAGAAATTGGCGCAGCTAGGTGCTAAGATTAAGCGGATTGAGGCAAGTGATGAAGATGAATAAGAAATCAAGCTACGTAGTCAAGCGTTTACTTTTAGTCATCCTGGTACTGATTTTAGGTACTCTGGCCCTAGGAATTGGCTTAATGGTAGGTTATGGAATCTTGGGCAAGGGTCAAGATCCATGGGCTATCCTGTCTCCAGCCAAATGGCAGGAATTGATTCATAAATTTACAGGAAATTAGGCTGGAGAACCAGTCTTTTTCTAGAGATAAGGAGAAAAATGGATAGAAAAACAAGACAGACATTGATCGGGCTGCTAGTGTTATTGCTTTTATCTGTGGGAAGCTATTATATTAAGCAGATGCAGTCGACAGCGAATAGTCCCAAAACCAAGCTTAGTCAGAAAAAACAAGCGTCTGAGGCTCCTAGTCAAGAATTGGCAGAAAGTGTCTTAACAGATGCAGTCAAGAGTCAAATAAAAGGGAGTCTGGAGTGGAATGGCTCAGGTGCTTTTATCGTCAATGGTAATAAAACAAATCTAGATGCCAAGGTTTCAAGTAAGCCCTACGCTGATAATAAAACAAAGACAGTGGGCAAGGAAACCGTGCCAACCGTAGCAAATGCTCTCTTGTCTAAGGCAACTCGCCAGTACAAGAATCGTGAAGAAACGGGGAATGGTTCGACTTCATGGACTCCTCCAGGCTGGCATCAGGTTAAGAATCTAAAGGGTACTTATACCCATGCGGTCGATAGAGGTCACTTGTTAGGCTATGCTTTAATCGGTGGCTTAGATGGTTTTGATGCCTCAACAAGCAATCCTAAAAACATTGCTGTTCAGACAGCCTGGGCAAATCAGGCACAGGCCGAGGATTCGACTGGTCAAAACTACTATGAAAGTATGGTACGTAAGGCCTTGGACCAAAACAAGCGTGTTCGTTACCGTGTAACTCTTTATTATGCTTCAAACGAGGATTTAGTTCCTTCAGCTTCACAGATTGAAGCCAAGTCTTCAGACGGCGAATTGGAATTTAATGTTCTAGTTCCCAATGTTCAAAAAGGGCTTCAACTGGATTACCGAACTGGAGAAGTAACGGTTACTCAGTAAAATACAAAATAAACTCCTATGTCACTTGTGGATGTAGGGGTTCTTTTTTACTAGTTTAAGCAGGGCTAGAATAGGTACTAAGAAAAAATAATATGTACTGGACTAGATTTTGTGATATAATAAAGGATAAGATACTATTTTAGGAGAAGAACTATGGAAGACCCAAGTAGTCAGAATTTGTTGCTACAATTTGTTTTATTGTTTATCTTGACGGTGTTGAATGCCTTTTTCTCAGCCACAGAAATGGCCATGGTGTCACTTAACCGTGCGCGGGTTGAACAAAAGGCAGAAGAAGGAGATAGACGCTATATCCGTCTGCTGAAGGTACTAGAAAATCCTAACCACTTTTTATCAACCATTCAAGTAGGGATTACCCTGATTACGATTTTGTCAGGGGCGAGTTTGGCAGAGACTCTGGGACGAGAAATTGCATCTTGGCTTGGAAATGGTGAAACAGCTTATGCTATTGCAAGTTTTCTATCTTTAGCATTTTTGACTTATATTTCCATCGTTTTTGGGGAATTGTATCCTAAGAGAATCGCTCTTAATCTAAAAGATGCCTTAGCGATTCGTACAGCGCCAGTTATTATTGGGCTGGGAAAACTAGTTAATCCCTTTGTTTGGCTCTTGTCTGCGTCTACTAATCTTTTGAGTCGCTTGACTCCTGTGGCCTTTGACGATGCTGATGAAAAAATGACCCGTGATGAAATTGCCTACATGCTGACAAATAGTGAAGAAACACTAGATGCTGACGAAATTGAGATGTTACAGGGGATTTTTTCACTAGATGAACTGATGGCCAGAGAAGTTATGGTTCCTCGAACGGATGCCTTCATGGTTGATATTAAAGATGATAGTCAAACCATCATCCAAAGTATTTTAAAACAAAATTATTCTCGTATCCCTGTCTATGATGGAGACAAGGATAACGTGATTGGGATTATTCATACCAAGAGTCTTCTTAAGGCAGCCTTTGTAGACGGTTTTGACAATATTGTTTGGAAGAGAATTTTACAAGATCCACTCTTTGTTCCTGAAACTATTTTTGTGGATGACTTGCTAAAAGAATTGCGCAATACCCAAAGACAAATGGCAATTTTGCTAGATGAATACGGTGGGATGGCTGGTTTGGTGACCCTTGAAGACCTCTTAGAGGAAATCGTTGGGGAAATCGATGACGAAACGGATAAAGCAGCAATAGATGTTCATCAGATTGGCGATGATACTTACATTGTTCAAGGTACCATGAATCTCAATGATTTTAATAGCTACTTTGATGTTGAACTGGAAAGTGATGACGTTGATACCATCGCTGGTTATTATTTGACAGGAATTGGGAGTATTCCAACGACTGAGAAACTCAGCTATGAATTGGTCAGCCAAAACAAACAGCTTATCCTAACCAATGATAAGGTGAAAAATGGACGTGTTACCAAGGTAAAAGTCCAAATTACCGAAGTTGAAATAGAAGAAGAAACAGAGTAAACTAGAGGCTTTTGTCACCAGGCGTGACGAAGCTTTTTTCAGTTGATTTCAAGAGGGAATTGTATCCTCGAAAAACTTAGCCCCAAAATGTTTGTAAATTATATATATTTATCAAAAGAAAAAAGCCCTTCAAACGGGGCTTTCTGTTCATTTGCAACTTGATAAATCAAGTTATAGAAGGCGGTAGACGGATTTGAACCGACGATCAAGCTTTTGCAGAGCCGTGCCTTACCACTTGGCTATACCGCCTTAACGTTTATTATTATACCTTGAAAATGATTTTCAGTCAATAGCTTTTTCAGATTTTTTGTGTTAATAAGCCTAAATATTCTGAAAATTCGTTTACTTTTCTTGAAATATCTTGAAATATATGGTATAATTAATAATAACCTATACTTTATAAGAGGAGTAAAGAAATGAAAAAAAGTCAAGTGCTTGCTGTAGCGGGAGCTACCTTATTAGCGTCAGGAGTTCTAGCTGCGTGTTCAAACACTAGTTCAAATAATGCTAAATTAGCAAAAGATTACCAATATGTTTATCAAACAGATCCAGAAACCTTGGATTATATCGTCAGCAATATCGATTCAACATCATTCGTCACAACAAATGCTGTAGATGGTTTGTTGGCTAATGATAAATATGGTAACCTGGTTCCTTCTATTGCTGAATCATGGACAGTTTCAAAAGATGGTTTGACTTATACCTATAAAATCCGTAAGGATGCTAAATGGGTAACTGCAGAGGGAGAAGAATACGCTCCTGTCACTGCTAAAGACTTCGTTACTGGTTTGAAACACGCCGTAGATGGAAAATCAAAAGGACTTTCAATCGTTAGCTCTTCTATTAAGGGATTAGAAGCTTATATCAAGGGTGAAACAAGCGATTTTTCAACCGTTGGTGTAAAAGCACTTGATGATCAAACACTAGAATATACCTTGAACCAGCCAGAAACTTTCTGGAATGACAAGACCACTAGTGGTGTTTTGATGCCGGTTAATGCAGAATTCTTAGCTTCAAAAGGGGAAGGTTTTGGTGCCCCAACAGATGCTAACTCTATTCTTTATAACGGTCCATTTGTCTTAAAATCTGTAACTCCAAAATCATCTATCGAGATGGCTAAAAATGATGCTTACTGGGACAAAGAAAATGTAAAAATTGAGAACGTTAAGTTCACTTTCTGGGATGGTAAGGACCAAGATGTGATTGCCAAAGGTTTTGCCGATGGTCAATATAGCAAGGCGCGTATCTTCCCTACAAGTTCTACATATGAAAAATATGCAGCTGACTTCAAAGATAACATTTACTTTAATGAACCAGGTGCGGGTGTTGCAACTGTCAGCTTGAACTATGGCCGTACAACCTATAACCACACTGCCAAAACAAGTGATGCTCAAAAGACATCTACTCAGAAAGCATTGCTAAACAAGGAATTCCGTCAAGCCTTGAACTTTGCAGTCGATCGCAATTCTTACTCAGCTCAAACAAATGGTACTGATGGAGCTTCAGTAGCCATCCGTAATACGTTTGCACCTTATAATCTTCAAGTTGGTAAGAAGACATTTGGTGAATTGGTACAAGATAGCTTGGCTAAGACAAATTCTTCTACTTGGTCAAACGTGTCTCTAGCAGATTCTCAAAATGGACTTTACAATGAAGAAAAAGCTAAAGAAGTATTTGCTAAGGCAAAAGCAAGTTTACAAGCTGAAGGTGTTGAGTTCCCAATTCACTTGGATGCCTTGGTTATCCAAGAATCAACAGCGGTTGTAAACCGTGTTCAATCATTGAAACAATCAATTGAAAAAGTATTGGGTTCAGATAATGTTGTTGTAGACTTGCAACAAATGACTCAAGCAGAAGCTTTACCAATTTCATTTAGTGCTCCGACAGCTAAAGAGCAAGACTGGGATATCCATACCTTGTCAGGATGGAACCCTGATTATCAAGATCCGTCTACTTTCTTGGATCAGTTCGTCATTAAGGGAGGAAACACTCGTCTTTACCTTGGTATCGACCAAAGCACTGATGCATCAGTAGTGAGCAAACTTGGTTTAGCTGACTATGGAAAATTACTTGATGACGCAAACAGCGAAAACCAAGATGTTCAAAAACGTTATGAAAAATACGCAGTAGCACAAGCTTGGTTGACTGATAATGCTTTGACAATTCCAGTAATGGCTTCTCCTAAAGAAACAGCCGTTTCATATGTTTCAAAAGTTCTACCATTTAGCTCTTCGTATTCTGTAGCCGGCCTTAAAGGTGAAAATTCAGGATACTTGAAGTACACTGAAGTTGGTGAAAAAGCAATCACCAAAGAAGAGTATGAAAAAGCTCGTGAAAAATGGTTGAAAGAAAAGACTGAGTCAAACGAGAAAGCTCAAAAAGAATTGGCAAGTCATGTGAAGTAAATAATTTTCAATAGAACTTTCTCTCCATGAGGAGAAGGTTCTTTTGGGATTTTTAAAGGAAATGATATGAAAAAATATATTTTTATGCGTGTTTTGCGGTCATTGGTTTCTATCTTCTTAGTAACAACCTTGACTTACACGATTATCTATACAATGGTTCCTCGAAAATTGATTTTCAAACAGGATACCAACTATAACAAGATTGCGACAACTGCTGATAAACGTGATAACTATGAGAATACTGTTTATGAGCGTATGGGTTATATTGAGTACTACGATACCAAAGAGTTGCAAGAAAAAGCTAGTCAGATGGATGCTTCTGTAACCGTTGAAGCCAATGACACCAACAAGGCTATCTACGAAAAATACATCAAACAAATCGGTCATGGTTGGACCTTGGGAGAATTTACTGAAAGTGGCCAATTCTACGCTACTCGTGAAATTCCAATTTTTGAACGTGTTTTCAAATTCTATGCTAACTTGATTGATATTGATCATACAAATAAAATTCAAGACCCTGAAAATCCAGACTTGAAACGTTACCTTCGTTTTGAAAACGATCCAGCGATCGGATGGTCTTTGGTTGGTTCAGGAACTAAACACAAATATCTCTTGTACTTCAACAGTCAGTTCCCATTTGTGCATCAAAATTTTGTGAACATTAATTTAGGGGATTCTTATCCAACCTATGCTAATAGCCCTGTTTTACAGGTTATTACTCAGGGACAAGGGCAAACAAAAACTGCTCAAGTTCAGTTCCCAACAGGTAAGAAAACTTCTTCTGTAAATATTTACTCAAGAACCTACAAATCACCTAGTCAGGCTGACTCTCGTGAAGTAGCTAACTACGGAAAAGATGATCCTTATACGGCTACTGAAAGTAACTACCAATATCCTTCAATGATTGCCAGCTCTGCTGTTGTTGGATTGATCGGTTTGGTGATTTCTTATGCGATTGCCGTGCCACTTGGTTCAGCTATGGCTCGCTTCAAGAATACTTGGATTGATAGCTTCTCAACAGGGGCTTTGACCTTCTTGATGGCTCTTCCAACGATTGCCTTGGTTTATATCGTTCGTTTGGCTGGTTCTTCAATCGGCTTGCCAGATTCATTCCCTATCTTGGGTGCTGGAGATTGGCGTTCATATGTTTTACCAGCAGTTATCCTTGGTTTATTGGGTGCTCCTGGTACCGCTATTTGGATTCGTCGTTACATGATTGACTTGCAGTCGCAGGACTTTGTTCGTTTTGCTCGTGCCAAAGGTTTGTCTGAAAAAGAAATTTCAAATAAACACATCTTTAAAAATGCCATGGTTCCGCTGGTTTCAGGAATTCCTGGTGCTGTTATCGGGGTTATCGGTGGTGCAACCCTTACTGAAACAGTCTTTGCCTTCCCAGGTATGGGTAAAATGTTGATTGACTCTGTAAAAGCATCTAATAATTCTATGGTCGTAGGTCTTGTCTTCATCTTTACATGTATTTCTATCTTCTCACTTCTTTTGGGAGATATTTGGATGACGATTATTGACCCACGTATTAAATTGACTGAGAAAGGAGGCAAATAATGTCTACAATCGATAAAGAAAAATTTCAGTTTGTAAAACGTGACGATTTTGCCTCTGAAGCCATTGATGCACCAGCTTATTCATACTGGGGATCAGTGTTTAGACAATTCATGAAGAAAAAATCAACTGTAATCATGTTGGGAATCTTGGTAGCTATCATTTTGATGAGTTTCATCTACCCAATGTTTTCTAAGTTTGATTTCAATGATGTCAGCAAGGTAAACGACTTTAGTGCTCGTTATATCAAGCCAAATGCTGAGCATTGGTTCGGTACAGACAGTAACGGTAAATCCCTCTTTGACGGTGTTTGGTTCGGAGCTCGAAACTCTATCCTCATTTCTGTGATTGCGACAGTGATTAACTTGGTTATCGGTGTCTTTGTTGGTGGTATTTGGGGAATTTCAAAATCAGTTGACCGTGTGATGATGGAAGTTTATAACGTCATCTCAAACATCCCATCTCTTTTGATTGTCATTGTCTTGACTTACTCAATCGGAGCTGGATTCTGGAATCTGATTTTTGCCATGAGTGTAACAACATGGATTGGGATTGCCTTCATGATTCGTGTACAAATCTTGCGTTACCGTGATTTGGAATACAATTTGGCGTCACGTACTTTGGGAACTCCAACCTTGAAGATTGTTGCCAAAAATATCATGCCTCAATTGGTATCTGTTATTGTGACAACTATGACTCAGATGCTTCCAAGCTTTATCTCATACGAAGCCTTCTTGTCATTCTTCGGACTTGGATTGCCGATTACCGTGCCAAGTTTGGGCCGTTTGATTTCGGATTATTCACAAAACGTAACAACCAATGCTTACTTGTTCTGGATTCCATTGACAACCCTTGTCTTGGTATCCTTGTCCCTTTTCGTAGTTGGTCAAAACTTAGCGGATGCTAGTGATCCACGTACACATAGATAGGAGTAGAAATGACAAAAGAAAAAAATGTAATTTTGACTGCTCGCGATATTGTCGTGGAATTTGACGTTCGTGACAAAGTATTAACAGCCATTCGTGGCGTTTCCCTTGAACTAGTTGAAGGAGAAGTGTTGGCCTTGGTAGGTGAGTCAGGATCAGGGAAATCTGTTTTGACAAAGACTTTCACAGGTATGCTTGAAGAAAATGGTCGTATTGCCCAAGGTAGTATTGACTACCGTGGTCAAGATTTGACAGCTTTATCTTCTCACAAGGATTGGGAACAAATTCGTGGGGCTAAGATTGCGACTATCTTCCAAGATCCAATGACTAGTTTGGATCCAATTAAAACAATTGGTAGTCAGATTACAGAAGTTATTGTAAAACACCAAGGAAAAACAGCTAAAGAAGCGAAAGAATTGGCCATTGACTACATGAATAAGGTTGGGATTCCAGATGCAGATAGACGTTTTGATGAATACCCATTCCAATATTCTGGAGGGATGCGTCAACGTATCGTTATTGCTATTGCTCTTGCCTGCCGACCTGATGTTTTGATCTGTGATGAGCCAACGACTGCCTTGGATGTGACTATCCAAGCACAGATTATTGATTTGCTAAAATCTTTACAAAACGAGTACCATTTCACAACAATCTTTATCACCCACGACCTTGGTGTGGTAGCAAGTATTGCGGATAAGGTAGCAGTTATGTATGCGGGAGAAATCGTTGAGTATGGAACTGTTGAGGAAGTCTTCTATGACCCTCGCCATCCATATACTTGGAGTCTCTTGTCTAGCTTGCCTCAGCTTGCTGATGATAAAGGGGATCTTTACTCAATACCAGGAACACCTCCGTCGCTTTATACTGACCTGAAAGGGGATGCCTTTGCCTTGCGTTCTGACTATGCAATGCAGATTGACTTCGAACAAAAAGCTCCTCAATTCTCAGTATCAGAAACGCATTGGGCTAAAACTTGGCTTCTTCATGAGGATGCTCCAAAAGTAGAAAAACCAGCTGTAATTGCAAATCTTCACGATAAGATCCGTGATAAAATGGGATTTGCCCATCTGGCAGACTAGGAGGAAGGAAATGTCTGAAAAATTAGTAGAAATCAAAGATTTAGAAATTTCCTTCGGTGAAGGAAGTAAGAAGTTTGTCGCAGTTAAAAATGCCAACTTCTTTATCAACAAGGGAGAAACGTTCTCGCTTGTAGGTGAGTCAGGTAGTGGGAAAACAACTATTGGTCGTGCGATAATCGGTCTAAATGATACAAGTAATGGTGATATTATTTTTGATGGTCAAAAGATTAATGGTAAGAAATCGCGTGAACAAGCTGCGGAATTGATTCGTCGTATCCAGATGATTTTCCAAGACCCTGCTGCAAGTTTGAATGAACGTGCGACTGTTGATTATATTATTTCTGAAGGTCTTTACAATCACCGTTTATTTAAGGATGAAGAAGAACGTAAAGAGAAAGTTCAAAATATTATCCGTGAAGTAGGTCTTCTTGCTGAGCACTTGACTCGTTACCCTCATGAATTCTCAGGTGGTCAACGTCAACGTATCGGTATTGCCCGCGCCTTGGTCATGCAACCAGATTTTGTTATTGCGGATGAGCCTATTTCAGCCTTGGACGTTTCTGTGCGTGCCCAAGTCTTGAACTTGCTCAAAAAATTCCAAAAAGAACTTGGCTTGACCTATCTCTTTATCGCCCATGATTTGTCGGTCGTTCGCTTTATTTCAGATCGTATCGCAGTTATTTATAAGGGTGTGATTGTAGAGGTTGCAGAAACAGAAGAATTGTTTAACAATCCAATTCACCCATATACTCAAGCCTTACTTTCAGCAGTACCAATCCCAGATCCGATCTTGGAACGTAAGAAGGTCTTGAAGGTTTACGACCCAAGTCAACACGACTATGAGACTGATAAGCCATCTATGGTAGAAATCCGTCCAGGTCACTATGTTTGGGCTAACCAAGCAGAACTGGTACGTTACCAACAAGGATTAAACTAATAATGGTTTTATAATTTCCATATCAACTTTTATGGAAATTATAAACCTTTTTTTGTTGGGCTGATTTGAAAATGTTTTGAAAGCCCACTGAAAGAATTTTCGAAAAATTTTAAAAAATTCTGAAATATTCTTGACAGGTGATGAAAAAGGTGGTAAGATAGGAAACATCAAAAAAGAAAGCAGAAAAAGAAATGAATAAAAGACAAGCTGTAACAATGAATCAAAACTTTTACTTTAGCTACTTTAGATAGTGTTTGTAGACATGTCACCATGGATGCAAACAGTTCAAGCAATTTGTTTGTATCTATGTGGCTAAGGTTTTTGATTGTAGTCCATATAGATGAATATCTAAATGGACTAGCAAAGTTATAACTTGTTAGATTATTTCAAGCATCCGTTTAGGTATTATCTAGGCGGTTTTTTGTTTTATACTCTTCGAAAATCTCTTCAAACCACGTCAACGTCGCCTTGCCGTACTCAAGTACAGCCTGCGGCTAGTTTCCTAGTTTGCTCTTTGATTTTCATTGAGTATTATCTTTTCTGAGAAGGAGTTTCATTATGAAAGTTGTTCGAAAATTACTAGTCCCCCTCTTGGTAGTGGGGATCCTCTTGACCTCTCTGATCAGTTTGCATCAGTTGAAGGCAGATAAGAAAAAAGATGTTTTTCGTATCGGTATTTCGCAGTTTATTACCCATCAGTCCTTAGACGCTACTAGAGAAGGTTTTGTGGATGAGCTGGCCAAGCATGGCTATATTGAAGGGAAAAATATTGAGATTGATTTGCAAAATGCACAGGGAGAACAAAGAAATCTAAAAACGATTTCCCAGCAACTAGCAGAATCTAGTGATGTCGTTCTAGCCATCGCAACGCCTTCTGCTCAGAGCTTGGCTAATACAACACAAACGACACCGGTTATCTTTTCAGCTGTAACAGATCCTGTCAGTGCCAAGTTGGTTGAGTCAAGAGAACACCCTGGGGGCAATGTGACCGGGACAAGCGACCAGTCATCAGATGCCATTTCAACCCAAATCAATTTGATAAAGAAAGTACTACCAAAGGATAAAACAATCGGAATCCTCTATACTCAGAGCGAGCCAAACTCAGTTGTCCAAAAGGATGAAGCTAAGCGACTTCTGGAAGAAAAAGGATTTACTGTTGTTGAAAAAACAATCTTGGACAGTAACAATGTCAAGGCGGCAGCAGAGAGTTTGATGGCAGAAGTGGATATGGTTTTTGTACCAACGGACAATATCATTTCGTCAACCATGGAAACAGTCAAGCAGGTTTCTATTAAACACAAGGTTCCAGTATTTGGTGGTTCAACAGAAATGGTTGCGGTTGGTGGCTTGTATAACTACGGAACCAATTATGAAGAATTGGGAAGACAGACAGCTCGTATGTTGATTCGTGTCCTAAAAGGTGAGAAGCCAGAAAATATAGCAGTTGAGTTGCCTGAAAAATTGGAATTGCATACTAATAAAGAAATAGCAGATGCACTAGGAATTGATATTAGTAAATTAGAGGGCAAGGAATAGGAGGTTTAAGATGAGTTTTGTATTATCTAGTTTATCAGAAGGTTTGTTGTGGTCGATTATGGCTATTGGGGTCTACTTGACTTTCCGTATTTTGGACATTGCGGATATGACTGCTGAAGGAGCCTTTCCTTTGGGGGCAGCTGTCGTTGTATCGCAGATACAGGCAGGGACAAATCCTTGGATTGCGACCTTACTTGCCTTGCTAGCAGGTATGGTAGCAGGTCTTGTATCAGGAATGCTCCACACCAAGATGAAAATTCCGGCTCTCTTGACAGGGATTGTGACCTTGACAGGGCTCTATTCAATCAATATTAAAATCATGGGAAGTGTGCCCAATCTTTCCTTGGGAGATTCTTCAACTGTCTTTAAGCAATTAGCGATCTTAGGGCTGACAAGTGAAGAAGCTGTTTTCTCATTCAGCTTGGCCTGTCTCTTACTTGTTTGCTTGGTCTTGACTCTTTTGATGAAAACGGAGATTGGCTTGGTCTTGCGTTCGACTGGGGACAATATTCCTATGAGTGAGGCTAATGGGGTCAATGTAGACACCATGAAGATTGTTGGTTACATGATTTCAAACGGTTTGATTGCCCTATGTGGTTCCTTATTTGCTCAGAATGATGGATTTTCAGATGTAACTTCTGGGACAGGAACCATCGTTGTTGGTTTGAGTGCAGTCATTATTGCAGAAGTTTTGATACACGACTTGACCATTGGAGGTCGCTTGTTATCTATCGGAATCGGTGCCATTGTTTACCGTTTGATTATTTTAAATATCTATGAAATTCCAAATCTAGATCAAAATCTGGTTCGTCTCTTTAATGCAATCTTGCTAGCCTTGGTTTTATTTGCACCAGAATTGCAAAAGAGATTAAAGATTCGTGGTTTGAAACTGAGAAATGAATAGGAGGAGAAAGTTATGGCAAGTTTGTTAACACTTGAAAATATTCACAAAACATTTGAAGCAGGGACGGTCAATGAAAACCATGTCCTCAAAGGATTAGATTTAGAGGTTGAAGAGGGAGATTTTATCTCTGTGATTGGTGGAAATGGCGCAGGCAAATCCACTTTGATGAATATCTTGGCTGGCAATCTATCGGTGGACGAAGGGGATCTTTTGTTGGAAGGGAAATCCATTAAAAATCTGAGTGTACGCAAGAGAGCCAAGGATATTGCTCGTGTTTTTCAAGATCCGAAGATGGGAACAGCTTCTCGTTTGACGATTGAGGAGAATATGGCTATTGCCTTGAGACGTGGGCAAAAGAGAGGACTTGGTTGGGGTGTGAAGGAGAAGGACAGAATTCAGTTTCAAGAGGCCTTGAAAGAGTTGAATATTGGTCTTGAAAATCGCTTGAAAGTGGATACTCAATACCTTTCAGGAGGACAAAGACAGGCCTTGACCCTAGTCATGGCAGCCTTGGTGAAACCTAAGCTCTTGTTGTTGGATGAACATACTGCGGCCCTTGACCCGAAAACTAGTCAAATGGTGATGGACTTGACGCAAAAGATTGTGGAACACCATCAGTTGACCACTCTGATGATTACCCATGATATGAATCATGCGATTGAGTACGGTAATCGTCTCATTATGCTTTATCAAGGCAAGATAGTGGTGGATGTCAAGGGAGAGGAGAAAAAGCATCTGACGGTTGAAGACCTCATGCATCTCTTCCAGAAAAATAGTGGCCAAAGTCTAGTCAGTGATGAATTAGTGTTGGGATAAAGAAAAAGGCTGAGATAGGGTGTCTCAGTCTTTTATTAGTACAAATGGATAGGTAGAAATATGAAATTGATACTTTTCTAAAATCTCTTCAAACCACGTCAGCTCTATCTGCAACCTCAAAACAGTGTTTTGAGCAGCCTGTGGCTAGCTTCCTAGTTTGCTCTTTGATTTTCATTGAGAATGAATCTGTATAGTTGTGTGATTATTTATGACTAGAAATTCCTCAAAGGATAGACACTAGGTTTAACTGTAATCTATCAGATGGGAACTAGATATACGATATTAAAACCAGTCCTCAAGACAAAAAGGACTGGTTTGTAGTTTAGAATATTATCTTAAAAGATATCAGTTGAATGGTAAATGAAATGCTACATACCAAACTTGTGTCACTCTCGGATGAGATAGTTCTCTAATTCACTCTTATAAGTTTGTAGTTTTAATCCATCTTATTTTTTAGTAGGAAGATGGATGTTAAGACTAAACTAAGTCCTGATAAGAAGAGCAGTGGATTTGAGGATTCACCAGTTTCTGGAAGTTGTTCTTTGTGATGAGTATTTTCCAGCTGAGTTGGACTATCGGTAGTTGAAGCCTGTTCAAAGTTTAGTGAGGTTGTTGCAACTGTTTTGCTTATTGAGGTTTCCGGAGTATTGACATTTTGATAGACTACCGCGTATGTACTAAAGAGACTGGTAGTAAATTCTGCCATACCTTCTCGAACTGTAAAATCAAGTGCTTCCAATTCCTTAGTTGGACTCAGGTAATAGACATTTTCTACATTAGCTGTAATTGGTAATCTAACTAAAACAGCCCCCCGTGGTTGTATATTATGGTTGTTTGAATTTTTAAATTGAATATCATAAGCATCGTATATCTTGCCAAAGAGTTCTTGAGCCAACACGTGTTTACTAGAGAGATATGAAACGCCTTCTAAGTCAGTTGCTCTGCCAATAATCTCAACACCAGTCTTTTCATCCTTCAAGACACGAAGTTTATACTCAGCAATACTGCTAGTAGATGTTTTTTCTTGCTTAGCTCCTTTACCAGGTTCACTATAATTAGGACTGTCTATGGTAGGAGCTTTCTGTTCTCTTCCTGTCTCTATAGATTTGGTGTATTCAGGTTTTTCTACAGAAGGTGCTTCCTGATCCCCAACTGTTCCGACAGGACCAGTGTATTCAGGTCTTTCCACGGTAGGTGCTTCTTGATCCCCAGCAGTTCCGATAGGACCAGTGTATTTAGGTCTTTCCACAGAAGGTGCTTCTTGATCCCCAGCAGTTCCGACAGGACCAGTGTATTCAGGTCTTTCCACAGAAGGTACCTCCTGCTCACCAGCAGTACCAATAGGATCTGTGTACTCAGGAATGGTTACTACTGGAGCAGGCTCATCCCCTTTACTTGTTTGGATTTTTTCTTCCATTGGAATGGTTTCATCCTTAGGAAATACTGTTACAACAGAGCTGCTTATTGTTTTTCCTTGGATAGCATAAGCTTCTATCGGATTGCCAGCTTTACGATCTGTAGTTTCAGGAATGTCTAGTTGGACCTTGTTATCCTTAATGGTTAGAACAGTTTGTTCACCTGATGTGACAAGATGGTCATCATCGACTTTTCTGAGTAGAAGAGGATCTTTGATACCAGGGAAGGTGACAGCGACTCCATCCCAATTGCCAGTTGGTAGGGTTAAGGTAACAGTTTTATCTTTGGGCTTAATAGGGTCAAGGCTTGGATTATCAAGCGATACAGATGGAGCTTTTAAGATATCAAAGGAATCAAGAGAAATTTTCTTTCGTCCTTGTGGAGAATTTGGATCCACTTTCAAAGTAAGAACGTGATCACCATCAGCTAGATTTGTGAATTTGCCAATTAATGCACCTTTTTCAGTTGTTCCTGAAGTGTAGAAGTCAAGGGCTGGCATCTCTTTGCCATCCAGTGTGACAAGTGCCTTGCCTAGTGATGCTGTTTTTAATCCATAGATTCGGATACCTGTTCCAGAGAATGGAATGGTTGCAGTGGCTTCAGAAGAGAGGCTATCATCAGCGTTGATGTCAGCGTATTTTTCTGTAGAAGCATAGAGTTCTGCATCGCTCCAATCCTTAAACATGGAACCATACTGGATACGAGGATCACGGTCGTCGATTTTCTCAACAGCTTCTCCTTGGCCTGGGAAGACTTTGAAGTAGTCTAAGGAAATTTTTGAGCGTTCACTTCCTCGTCCTTTGTGCTCGCGCTTAACAGTGATCGTCATCAAATGAGGACCTGAGGATAGATTTGTGTAACGTCCTATCAATACACCTTTCTCAGTTGCTCCTGCTGTATAGAAGTCTAGTTCTCCAACAGACTTGCCATCAATTTTAACATCGGCAAGTCCCAATTGAGATGACTTGAGACCATAGATTTCAATACCAGGGCCATTGAATGGGATGGTTGCAGTCGCATCCTTATCGGAGTAATTTCCATTTGAGATATCGGCGTATTTCTCTGTTCCACCAAATAGTTCTGTGTCAGACCAATTTCCAAAGGCGGAGCCGTACTGGATGCGTTTGTCACGGTCATCCATCAACTCACTGAAGGCATCGATAGAAGCAGGATTTGAAACTGGTGTTGTACGATCCCCTAGCATAGCCATAACGGTATAAGTATAGGCATGGCTAGAATCAATCGAGCGATCGATGAAGTGAGTTTGGTTGGTGATAAACTCACGAACGCTAGGAGTTTGACTGTTTTCATCCTTGCTTTCTCGTCGGATGACATAATGACTTGCTCCCTCAACTGTGTTAAAGTCGAGTTCAGCTGTGACGGAATCTTTTCGAAGGGCTGATAAGCGAGTCACTCGTCCAGGGAAGTTTTCAAAGGTAATGACATCACCTTTTTGAGTCGCAAGTTGGATACGGTTATCTTTGAGGCGACTAGCTTGAACTTCCTTGCCATTAATCTTGATAATACTAGATTCGATATTTGGATAGTCTACGACTAAGTCTCCACCAACATTAGAAAGGAAAGATAGCGTTTCAAGATTTTTCTCTTTCCATTTCATGCTGACTTCAAAGTTACCACGAGCGACTAAACCTGAGACTTGCCCGTCTTTCCATGCATCTGGAAGGGCTGGTAATGGGGCAATGTAGCCTGTGTGAGACTGAAGGAGCATTTCTGCCATACCGCTGGTTGCACCAAAGTTTCCATCAATTTGGAAAGGCGCGTGCGTATCCCAGAGATTTTCTAGGGTTGAGGATCTGAGCTGTTCTGCCAACAAACGGTGGGCACGATTTCCATCTAAGAGACGGGCCCAGAGGTTGATTTTATTGGCTTTAGACCAACCAGTTCCACCATCTCCACGGTGGTTGAGGGTTGCGCGTGCAGCTTCTAGATATTCAGGCTGATCCTTGCCAAATAGAGTACCTGGGAAGAGACCAACTAGATGGGAAACGTGGCGGTGGTGGTTTTCAATGCCTTCGTTGGTGAATTGTGGGCTGTCTTCTTCGTACCATTCCTTGATACGGCCGTCTTGGTTGATATGAAGTGGTTTGAGCTTATCAAATTTAGCCTTCACTTCTGTCACCAAATCTTGGTCGACCTTCAGATGATTGGCTGCTTCCATATAGTCGTGGAATAGCTGCCAAACTAGAGATTGGTCAAAGGTATTCCCAATCGTGATGGTTCCATGCTCTGGTGAGTAGGATGGAGAAGATACCCAACGGTCACTTGCTTGGTCATAATGCAGGAAGGAATTCCAGAACTTGGCTGTTTCCTTGAGCATTGGATAAATCTTTTCTTTGAGATAAGTTTCATCCTTGGTGAATTTGTAGTAGTCATAGACATTCTGCATCATCCAAGCATTGGCAGCAGGAGACCAACCCCAATAGTAGTTCCAACCAGGAGTAGTCCAGCCAAATGGTGTCGCCTGAGTATGAACCAACCAACCGTTTTCTTGACCTTCTTTGGATTCGATACCTGCGTATTCTTTAGCAGCGATACGACCATAATAGCGCAGGTCATCGATATAATTGATCATTGGCTTAGCCGTTTCTGCGAGATTGCTCATGTAGGCAGGCCAATAGTTCATCTGTAGGTTGACATTGAGGTGGTAGTCTGAGTTCCAAGGTGGATTGTCTACAGCATTCCAGACTCCTTGCAAGTTGGCAGGGAGGGCATCTGTTCGGTTACGAGACGAACTGATGAGGAGATAACGTCCGTATTGGAAGAAGAGTTCTTCTAACTTTTGGCCTTTTGTTGGATTATAGGTTTGAAGAGCTTCTTTTGTAGTTTGATTAGACTTGCTACCGCCGAGGTTTAATTGAACACGATTGAAAAGGCTTTGGTAATCCTTGATGTGATCATTTTTCAGAGTCTCATAGTTTTTGGCTTTAGCAGCTTCAACGATAGATTTGACAGTTTTTTCTACATCAATATCCTTGCGGTAATTGGTTTTCGGATTTTGAGCAAAATTAGTCTTGGCACTGAGTAAAAGCGTAGCGTAGCTGGCCCCTGTGACCGTTAAACTATCATCATGGACAGTAACTTTTCCGTCCGTTTTAAGTCCTAGATAGGATGCAAACTGGAGTCCATTATCTTTGACTGTACCTTTTAGTAGGATACCATTTGGGTCTGTCGTAACATGGCCATTCTTGTAGTGAGAATATTCCGATGAGTAGTCTCCGTTGGCAATCAAATCTTCTGTCAAGCTATTCCAAAGGGTAAAATCAAGCGTCTTATCACCTTTTTTACTCAAGTGGGTGACAGTAACATCGTCTGGATAACTAGAGAAGGTTTCTCGTTTGAAACTTGTCCCATCTTGGGTATAGGAGGTAGTTGTGATAGCTTCAGAAATATCTAAGCCACGATGATAGTCAGTAACATTTTCCAAGCCCTTCTTCTGGTTATTAAAGACCATAAAGATATCACCGAAGGCTAGGTAGCGACCGTATTGGGCATTGTTTGGCCCAACCAAATTTCTCTCTGCTAGTTGTTTGGCTTTTTGACGGTCACCGTCTTCTAAGGCTTTACGGATTTCTGCTAAGACTTTGTAACGGTCCTTGTAGTTTCCACCGTTGTAGTCTTGACTATCTGGCTGTGGGCCTCCAGACCAAAGTGTTTTTTCGTTGTACTGGATTCTTTCTTCACCGATGAGTCCGAAAACCTTGGCACCCATTTCTCCATTTCCGACTGGAAGGGCTTGTTTTTCCCATCCGTCATAGGAAGGAGCAGTTGGTTGGTTGTAATGTAGTTCGTAATGTTCTTGTTTGTTCACAGGAAGTTCTGGTTTCTCGCTCTCCTTATTTTCAGCAGGAGGAGTAGCTGTGCTAGTATCTGACTGACTACTTGTTTGAGGTAATTCTGGTTCTGCGATGGTTTGCTTCTCAGATGATTCAGCTATAGGCTGAGTCTCTGTGTTAGAAGCAAGAACCTCCTCAACTTTCGTATCCGGTTTAGCCGAGGATTCAGTAATAGTTGCGTCAGTCTCCTTAAGATCGACACCATCAGCAGCCACACCCTGTACTGCTAAAAAAACAGCACCAAGTAAAACAGAGGCAGCTCCGACACTTAGTTTTCGGATGCTATACTTGCAGGATTTTTCCCAATATCTCTTATCCACAAAATTCTCCTTTCTCATATCTGTAAGCGCATACATTTTCTTTTAAAAAAATAAGTCTTTCAGAAATTTGTGCAATGTAATTTGAATAATTTTAATATAACAAATAAATAGAACTATTGCAAGGGCTTTCAAGGAAAATGGGCTTATTTTACTAAGTTTTACTAAGTATGAAGTATTTGCTAATTACTTAGGAAATCACGGTAGATGTAAGCGTAAAACAAACTAGTCAGGGTGCCTAGTTTGTGGTATAATGAAAGAGACTCAAAAAGAAACAGGAGAAATATGATGGATTTACTATTAGCAATTGTATTGATTGTGCTAGCTTTTCTAGGAGGAGCTCTTGGAGGAATGTACTTGGTTCGTAAGCAAATCGAAAAAGAATTTGCCGACAACCCACGTTTGAATGCTGAAGCAGTTCGTACTCTTTTGAGTGCAAATGGTCAAAAACCAAGCGAAGCTAAGGTACAACAAGTTTACCACCAAATCATCCGCCAACAAAAGGCAGCCCTTGCTAACAATAAAAAGAAAAAATAAATAAGGAAAAGTCTGGGATGAAAGTTCCAGACTTCTCACTATGTTGGCTAAGGATTTAGTGATGAGACTTTTTCCTTGCATTCTATTGATATTTGATTATGATTAAGAGAGATAGTTGTTGATTAGGCTGTCATTCAGTTCTTAAAGATAAGTAATCATAATGAACTATCAATCAGAAAAAAGACTAGAAAGAAGACTGTATGGATAATCGACCAATTGGTTTTTTGGATTCGGGTGTCGGGGGCTTGACTGTTGTGCGTGAGCTTATGCGCCAGCTTCCCCATGAAGAAATCGTCTATATTGGAGATTCGGCGCGGGCGCCTTATGGTCCCCGTCCTGCTGAGCAAATTCGTGAATATACTTGGCAGTTGGTCAACTTTCTCTTGACCAAGGATGTCAAAATGATTGTCATTGCTTGTAATACTGCGACTGCGGTCGTCTGGGAAGAAATCAAGGCTCAACTAGACATTCCTGTCCTAGGTGTTATTTTGCCAGGAGCTTCGGCAGCTATCAAGTCCAGTCAAGGTGGGAAAATCGGAGTGATTGGAACACCCATGACGGTACAATCAGACATCTACCGTCAGAAAATCCATGATCTGGATCCCGACTTACAGGTGGAGAGCTTGGCCTGTCCCAAGTTTGCTCCCTTGGTTGAGTCAGGCGCCCTGTCGACCAGTGTCACTAAGAAAGTGGTCTATGAAACCCTGCGTCCCTTGGTTGGAAAGGTGGATAGCCTGATTTTGGGCTGTACCCATTATCCACTGCTCAGACCTATTATTCAAAATGTCATGGGGCCAAAAGTTCAGCTTATCGATAGTGGGGCAGAGTGCGTACGGGACATCTCAGTCTTACTTAATTATTTTGAAATCAATCGTGGTCGCGATGCTGGACCACTTAATCACCGTTTTTACACAACAGCCAGCAGCCAAAGTTTTGCAAAAATTGGTGAAGAATGGCTGGAAAAAGAGATTCATGTGGAGCATGTAGAATTATGACAAATAAAATTTATGAATATAAGGATGAACAGGACTGGTATGTCGGGTCCTATGGTATTTTTGGTGGTGTCCGGACGTTGACGGATGATGACTTGGATTTTCCTCTATTGGAGTTTGCCCAAAGATTTCGAGATGAGGATCGAGGTTTTCCTGTTTCTGTTACTGTTTTACGCTATGGTTCTCTCTACCGTTTATTGTCTTTTGTGGTAGATATCCTCAACCAAGAAATGGGACGAAATGTGGAAGTCATCCAACGTCAGGGGGCTTTACTCTTGGTTGAAAATGGGCAACTCCTGCATGTGGAATTGCCTAAAGAAGGGGTCAATGTTCATGATTTCTTTGAGACAAGCAAAGTTAGAGAAACCTTATTGATTGCGACTCGTAACGAGGGCAAGACCAAGGAATTCCGAGCTATCTTTGATAAGTTAGGCTACGATGTGGAAAATCTTAATGACTATCCTGACTTGCCTGAAGTAGCTGAAACAGGCATGACCTTTGAAGAAAATGCCCGCCTCAAGGCAGAAACCATTTCTCAATTAACTGGCAAGATGGTTTTGGCAGATGATTCAGGTCTCAAAGTCGATGTCCTTGGTGGCTTGCCAGGTGTCTGGTCAGCTCGTTTCGCAGGAGTGGGAGCTACTGACCGTGAAAACAATGCCAAGCTCTTGCACGAATTGGCCATGGTCTTTGAACTCAAGGATCGTTCGGCTCAATTCCATACAACCCTAGTCGTAGCCAGCCCAAACAAGGAAAGTTTGGTTGTCGAAGCAGACTGGCCAGGCTACATTAACTTTGAACCCAAGGGTGAAAATGGCTTCGGCTATGATCCTCTCTTCCTTGTAGGAGAGACAGGCAAGTCCTCAGCTGAATTAACCCTTGAAGAAAAAAATAGTCAATCTCATCGTGCCTTAGCTGTTAAGAAACTTTTGGAGGTATTTCCATCATGGCAAAGCAAACCATCATTGTAATGAGCGATTCTCATGGCGATAGCTTGATTGTGGAAGAAATCCGTGATCGCTATGTAGGCAAAGTTGACGCCGTTTTTCATAATGGCGATTCTGAACTGCGTCCTGATTCTCCACTTTGGGAGGGGATCCGCGTTGTTAAAGGGAATATGGATTTCTACGCCGGCTACCCAGAACGTTTGGCGACTGAGCTTGGTTCGACCAAGATTATCCAAACCCATGGTCACCTGTTTGACATTAATTTCAACTTTCAAAAGTTGGACTACTGGGCTCAGGAGGAAGAGGCCGATATCTGTCTCTACGGTCACTTGCATGTGCCAAGTGCTTGGATGGAAGGCAAGACCCTCTTTCTAAATCCAGGCTCTATCAGTCAACCACGTGGGACTATCAGAGAATGTCTCTATGCTCGTGTGGAGATTGATGACAGTTATTTTAAAGTGGACTTTTTGACACGAGACCATGAGGTGTATCCGGGCTTGTCCAAGGAGTTTAGCCGATGATTGCCAAGGAGTTTGAGACTTTCTTGTTGGGGCAGGAGGAAACTTTTTTGACTCCTGCTGAAAATCTAGCCGTGTTGATTGATACCCACAATGCGGATCATGCGACCCTCTTGCTCAGTCAGATGACCTATACCCGTGTTCCTGTTGTGACAGATGAAAAACGTTTTGTTGGGACTATTGGTCTCAGAGATATTATGGCTTATCAGATGGAGCATGATTTGAGTCAAGAAATCATGGCAGATACGGATATCGTTCATATGACGAGAACGGACGTAGCGGTTGTCTCGCCTGATTTTACTATTACGGAGGTATTGCACAAGTTGGTAGATGAGTCCTTCTTGCCGGTTGTGGATGCGTCTGGTATTTTTCAAGGAATTATCACGCGCAAGTCCATCCTCAAGGCAGTCAATGCCCTCTTGCATGACTTTAGTAAGGAATATGAGATTCGATGCAAATGAGAGATAGGATTTCAGCCTTTTTAGAAGAAAAGCAGGGCTTATCTACCAATTCAAAGCAGTCCTATAAGTATGATTTGGAACAATTTTTAGACATTGTAGGCGAGCGGATTTCTGAGACCAGTCTCAAGATTTACCAAGCCCAACTAGCCAATTTAAAAATCAGTGCCCAGAAGCGAAAGATTTCGGCCTGTAATCAATTTCTCTACTTTCTCTATCAAAAAGGAGAAGTGGACAGCTTTTACCGTCTGGAATTAGCTAAACAAGCTGAAAAGAAGACCGAGAAGCCAGAACTGTTAGACCTAGACTCTTTTTGGCAAGAAAGTGACTATCCAGAGGGTCGCTTGCTAGCGCTCTTAATCCTAGAAATGGGGCTCTTGCCGAGTGAGATTTTAGTTCTCAAGGTTGAGGATATCAATCTGGAGTTTCAGGTGTTGCGAATCAAGAAGGTTTCCCAACAGAGGATTGTCACTATTCCCACGACCTTGCTTTCAGAATTGGAACCCTTGATGGGCCAGACATACCTCTTTGAAAGGGGAGAGAAAGCCTATTCTCGTCAGTGGGCCTTTCGTCAGCTAGAGTCCTTTGTCAAGGAGAAAGGTTTCCCAACCTTATCCGCTCAAGCCTTGCGGGAACAGTTCATTCTCAGACAAATAGAAAACAAGGTCGATTTGTACGAAATTGCAAAAAAATTAGGATTAAAAACAGTCCTGACCTTAGAAAAATATAGATAATGGATATTAAATTAAAAGATTTTGAAGGGCCCCTGGACTTGCTCTTGCACCTGGTTTCTAAGTACCAGATGGATATCTACGATGTGCCTATTACGGAAGTTATCGAACAGTATTTAGCCTATGTCTCAACCCTTCAGGCCATGCGTCTGGAAGTGACGGGGGAGTACATGGTTATGGCCAGTCAGCTCATGCTGATCAAGAGCCGCAAACTACTTCCAAAGGTAGCAGAAGTGACAGATTTGGAAGATGATCTGGAGCAGGATCTTCTCTCTCAAATCGAAGAATACCGCAAGTTCAAGCTCTTGGGTGAACACTTGGAAGCCAAGCACCAAGAACGTGCCCAGTATTATTCCAAAGCGCCGACAGAGTTGATTTACGAAGATGCGGAGCTCGTGCATGACAAGACGACCATTGACCTCTTTTTAGCTTTTTCAAATATCCTAGCCAAGAAAAAAGAGGAGTTTGCACAAAATCACACGACTATCTTGCGAGATGAGTATAAGATTGAGGACATGATGCTTATCGTGAAAGAGTCCTTGACTGGACGAAATCAATTGCGCTTGCAGGATTTGTTCAAGGAAGCCCAGAATGTCCAAGAGGTCATCACCCTCTTTTTGGCAACCTTGGAGTTAATCAAAACTCAGGAGTTAACTCTAGTGCAGAATGAGAGTTTTGGGGATATCTATCTCATGGAAAAGAAGGAAGAAAGTCAAGTGGCCCAAAGCTAGACTTGAGAGAGGAAAGATGAGTACTGTAGCAAAAATAGAAGCGCTCTTGTTTGTAGCGGGTGAAGATGGGATTAGAGTCCGCCAGTTAGCTGAACTCCTCTCTCTGCCACCAACAGGCATCCAGCAGAGTTTAGAAAAATTAGTCCAGAAGTATGAAAAGGATCCAGATTCCAGTTTGGCTCTGATTGAGACAGGTGGTGCTTATAGATTGGTGACCAAGCCTCAATTTGCAGAGATTTTGAAGGAATACTCTAAGGCACCTATCAACCAGAGTTTATCTCGGGCTGCCCTTGAGACCTTGTCCATCATTGCCTATAAGCAGCCCATTACGCGGATCGAAATTGATGCCATCCGTGGGGTCAACTCGAGTGGGGCATTGGCAAAGTTGCAGGCTTTTGACCTGATAAAGGAAGACGGGAAAAAAGAAGTGTTGGGGCGCCCTAACCTCTATGTGACTACGGATTATTTCCTAGATTACATGGGGATAAATCATTTAGAAGAATTACCAGTGATTGATGAGCTTGAGATTCAAGCCCAAGAAAGCCAATTATTTGGTGAAAGGATAGAAGAAGATGAGAATCAATAAGTATATTGCCCACGCAGGTGTGGCCAGTAGGAGAAAAGCAGAAGAGCTGATCAAGCAAGGCTTGGTGACGGTGAATGGCCAAGTAGTGCGTGAATTAGCAACGACCATCAAGTCAGGCGACAAGGTCGAAGTGGAAGGTCAACCTATCTACAACGAAGAAAAGGTTTATTATCTGCTTAACAAACCACGAGGTGTCATTTCCAGTGTGACAGATGACAAGGGCCGCAAGACTGTTGTTGACCTCTTGCCCAACGTGAAGGAGCGTATCTACCCTGTAGGTCGTTTGGACTGGGACACATCAGGTGTCTTGATTTTGACTAATGACGGGGATTTTACGGATGAGATGATTCACCCTCGTAATGAGATTGACAAGGTCTATGTCGCGCGTGTTAAAGGTGTGGCCAATAAGGATAATCTCCGCCCCTTGACCCGTGGACTTGAGATTGATGGCAAGAAAACCAAGCCAGCTGTCTATGAGATTCTCAAAGTGGATCCAGTCAAAAACCGCTCTGTGGTACAGTTGACTATCCACGAAGGGCGTAACCATCAGGTTAAAAAGATGTTTGAAGCTGTCGGTCTCCAAGTAGACAAGTTGTCTCGGACCCGTTTTGGACATCTAGACTTGACAGGACTCCGTTCGGGAGAATCCCGTCGTCTTAATAAAAAAGAAATCAGCCAACTACACACCATGGCTGTAACCAAGAAATAATGAAACGAATTTTAATAGCGCCTGTGCGCTTTTACCAACGGTTTATCTCACCAGCCTTTCCACCCTCTTGTCGCTTTGAGCCGACTTGTTCCAACTACATGATTCAGGCTATTGAAAAACATGGCTTCAAGGGTGTTTTGATGGGCTTGGCTCGGATTTTACGTTGCCATCCCTGGTCGAAAACAGGCAAGGATCCCGTCCCAGACCATTTTTCTTTAAAGAGAAATTCAAAATAAGATTGTATTCTAATGTATAAAACACAGATAGATGATACTTGGTATTTACTAAGTGCCATCTATCTGTGTTTTTATTTATTATTGATGTTTCTGTTTTCCTATTCTAAAATGTTTTTTCCTTCTTTAACACGCCAATGATAATCCGATAAAATAATATCTTCGAGGGAGTAGCTAGCTTGCCAGTCAAGATATTGTTTAGCTTTTGATGCATCTGCTAGGACGCTGGCTGGGTCACCAGCGCGTCGAGCAACAATTTCGTGTGGGATTTTTTGATCCAGTAATTCTTCAGCAGTTTTAAAGATTTCTTTGACGGTATAGCCTTTTTCAGTTCCTAAGTTAAAGATTTGAGAAGAACTGTCTTCTTGAAAGAGGTAGTTCATTCCTTTAACATGAGCCTGTGCAAGATCCAAGACATGAATGTAATCTCGAATACATGAACCGTCACGTGTATCGTAGTCATCTCCAAATATTTTCAGGCTATCATTTTGTCCCAATGCGGTCTTGTTGATATTGGGAATGATATGAGTTGGATTTTTTACACGGAGACCATTTGAAGCATCCATTTCAGCTCCAGCAACATTAAAGTAGCGGAAAATAACATATTTCCAATCGTAGCGATTAGCCATCCAGTAAATCATTCGTTCGCCCATCAGTTTTGTCTCTGCATAAGGGTTGACAGGGTCGAGCAGGGTATCTTCAGTAGCTGGCTTATCAATACAGTTATTACCATAGAGAGAAGCAGTCGAAGAGAACATGATTTTTTGAATACCAACTTCAGACAAGACTTTGAGAACTTGGTTCATACCAGCAACATTGGCAGTGAAGTATTTGCTTGGATTTTCAATACTTTCGCTCACAACAATCTCACCCGCACAATGGAGAACAGCGTCAATCTTGTTTTCTTCCAAATAAGTTTTTAAGGAGCTAGCATCATAAACATCCAGTTGTTTAAAGCTAGCACGACTATCTACAGCCGAACGATTTCCTGTAGAGAGATTATCTAAGACATGCACCTGGTATCCAGCATTTAAAAGAGCTTTAACGGTATGGGAGCCAATGTAGCCAGCTCCACCTGTAACAAGAATTATTTTGGTCATGATTTTTTCCTTTTTCTAGTTTTGTACTATTTTAAAGAAATAAGAAGGCAAAGTCAACTGTTTTCTGTAAATTTCATGAAAAAACTAAACAAGTATAGCATTGGATTGTTTTTTTGTTTGGAAATTAATAGTTTGGTTGATCTTGGAATAGTTCTTAGATTTCACATCACATGCAAGAAAATACAAGCTTTTTCTAAGATACAGTAAGACTAAGATACTAATTTAGAAATCCACCTTCCCGCTATCCTTCTCCTATAAAAAGTGGTAAAATGGATGAAAGAAAGAAGGAACTGAAATGACAACATTATTTTCAAAAATCAAAGAAGTAACAGAACTTGCTGCGATCTCAGGTCATGAAGCACCTGTCCGTGCTTATCTTCGTGAAAAGTTGACACCGCACGTGGATGAAGTGGTGACAGATGGCTTGGGTGGTATTTTCGGAATTAAACATTCAGAAGCTGCGGATGCGCCGCGCGTCTTGGTCGCTTCTCACATGGATGAAGTTGGTTTTATGGTCAGCGATATTAAGCCAGATGGTACCTTCCGTGTGGTTGAAATTGGTGGTTGGAACCCCATGGTAGTCAGCAGCCAACGTTTCAAACTCTTTACTCGTGACGGTCGTGAAATTCCAGTAATCTCAGGATCAGTACCTCCACATTTGACTCGTGGTAAGGGTGGACCAACCATGCCAGCTATTGCAGATATCGTCTTTGATGGCGGTTTTGCGGACAAGGCTGAGGCAGAAAGTTTTGGAATCCGTCCTGGTGACACCATCGTACCAGATAGTTCTGCAATCTTGACAGCCAATGAAAAAAATATCATTTCAAAAGCTTGGGATAACCGTTACGGGGTTCTCATGGTGAGCGAGTTGGCAGAAGCTCTGTCAGGTCAAAAACTCGGAAATGAACTCTATCTTGGCTCTAATGTCCAAGAAGAGGTTGGTCTCCGTGGTGCTCATACTTCCACAACTAAATTTGATCCAGAAGTTTTCCTAGCAGTTGACTGTTCACCTGCTGGTGATGTTTATGGCGGTCAAGGCAAGATTGGGGATGGAACCTTGATTCGTTTCTACGATCCAGGACACTTGCTTCTCCCAGGAATGAAGGATTTCCTTTTGACAACGGCTGAGGAAGCTGGTATCAAGTACCAATACTACTGTGGTAAAGGCGGAACAGACGCTGGCGCAGCTCATCTGAAAAATGGTGGTGTCCCATCTACAACAATCGGTGTTTGCGCTCGTTATATCCATTCTCACCAAACCCTCTATGCAATGGATGACTTCTTAGAAGCTCAAGCTTTCTTGCAAGCCTTGGTGAAAAAATTGGATCGTTCAACAGTTGATTTGATTAAAAATTATTAAACCATAAGGGAGGTGGTAGGGATGGTAGAACCAAACCTAGAAAGCCTTATAAAAGATCTTTACAATCATGCTCGACATGATTTGAGTGAAGATTTAGTTGCTGCTCTCCTAGAGACTGCAAAAAAACTGCCTAGTACAAATGAGCAATTGCTAGCAGTTCGTCTCTCAGGTCTGGTAAATCGTGAATTGCTCCTAAATCCCAAACATCCGGCACCTGAGTTGCTCAACTTGGCTCGCTTTATCAAGAGAGAAGAAGCCAAGTACAGAGGAACTGCAGCTTCTGCGCTTATGTTTGGCGAACTCTTTAAAATGCTTTGATTCCATTGCGAATCAAAGCATTTTTTATATGGTAGAAAAGCAATTCTTGGTTAGGAAAAGAAAAAAGCCATCCCATTCAGGATAGCTTTTTGGTACTTATACTCAATGAAAATCAAAGAGCAAACTAGGAAACTAGCCGCAGGCTGTACTTGAGTACGGCAAGGCGACGTTGACGTGGTTTGAATTTGATTTTCGAAGAGTATTAGATTTGTTCAGCGATGACCTTTTCAGCTAGATTCATAGCATGGTCTGATACACGAGTGTAGTGGGAAACAATATCGATAAAGTTGACCCCAGCTTGTGTTGAACACTCGCCCTTGTTGAGGCGCTTGATGTGGGTCTTTCTGAGAACACGTTCCATATTGTTGATTTCTTTATGGCGTTCAATCAGACTTTGAGCTTTTTCAATATCGTTGTTTTCCACACTATCAAGGGCATCCTTGATAAAGCCAGTGGTTTTTTGATAAATGTCAGCTAATTCTTCCAAAGCAGCTTCAGAGAACTCAACATTTTTACGTTGAAGGTAGTCAGTCAGATTGATTAGCGCTTCTGCGTGGTCCCCAATCCGTTCCAAATCACGGGATGAATCAAGGATGTTGGTCAGCACTTCACTTTCTTTCTGGCTAAGAGCTTCGCTTGAAAGAGTAATAAGATAGCGAGTTAATTTTTCATCAATGGTGTTGATGGCTTCTTCTGTCTTGTGTCCTTTTTCAGCAACCTTTTCATTGAGGTCAATGATGTAGTTGTATGAAAGGTCAAAGGCTTTAGAAGCATAATTTCCCAAGTGAAGGAGTTCTTTCTTTGCATTTCCGAGAGCGATTGATGGAGCTTGTTTAATCAAATGTTCATCAAGATAAAGTGGCTCGTACTTGACAACTTCATCTTCACCAGGGATGAGCTTAGTTACAAAGTAGGCCAAGGCTCCGATGAATGGAAATTGTACAATGGTGTTACTTACGTTAAAGGCACCGTGAGAGAAGGCGATGGTCATCTCAGGAGAGAGGTGAAGGAGTGCCTGGAAGTACTCAATCATTGACGTAAATGGGCCTAATAAGATTAAGCAAAGGATAGTCCCTAAAACGTTAAAGGTAACGTGGGTTGCAGCAACGCGTTTTGCAGAGACATTGGCTCCAGCTGCCGCGATGATAACGGTTAGGGTTGTCCCGATATTATCTCCGAAGAGAACTGGTAGCGAACCTTTAAGGTCAAGGAACCCACCTGCATAGAGACCTTGCAAAATCCCAATTGTCGCAGAAGAAGCCTGGATGAGGACGGTAATCACTGCACCAGCAAAAACTCCCAAAATAGGATTTTGTCCCAAGGTTACCATATATTCCTTGAATTGTGGTAAATCTTTAAGAGGACTCATACCGGCACTGATGAGGTTGAGGGCGTAGAAGATTCCCCCTACACCAAACAGGATGCGCCCGATATTGTTTGCTGTTCTGTTTTTTGTAAAGAAGAGGAACATGGTCCCAAGGAAAATCAGGGGTAAAGCATACTCGCCAAGTTTGAAACCGATGATAAAGGAAGTAACGGTGGTTCCGATGTTGGCTCCCATGATAATTCCGATAGCCTGTCTAAGAGTGAGAAGACTAGCGCTGACCAGTCCAACCGTGATAACTGTAACCCCTGTACTTGACTGAATCAGGGCAGTCACGACAATCCCAACTAGAACACCTAAAAAGGGATTGCTGGTGTACTTGTCAATGTAAAAACGAAGGCGGTCTCCAGCAGCTTGTTGCAAACCGTCTCCCATGGTCTTGATACTATATAAAAATAGTCCCAGACCACCTAAAAAGTGAAATAAAATTTCCTGCCAATTAATGGACATTTCTTTTTCCTCCGAAAAATAATAACGGAATTTCTCCTATTCTATTTTAAAGGATAAAAGTAAATCTAACAAGTATTAAGCTAAGATTTTAGAAAGAAAATTCCTGAGAATGGATCTTAATTATATTAATTTTACCAATTTCTAACCTAGATATAGGCATTTCCTTTTATATATTGACATTTAAAAGAAATATCTTAAAATGAGGGAGGAATTATCTTGGTCCCTGTGATTGGGATAAAAATTTTATAAAGAAAGTTAAGCGCTTTCTTTTTATGCAACAAAACCAATCTTTTAGGAGGAGAAAATGAAGAATTCATTTTTTGAAAGACGTTGTCGTTACAGTATTCGTAAGTTATCAGTAGGAGCCTGCTCCCTGATGATTGGGGCTGTTTTATTTGCTGGTCCAGCCTTGGCAGAAGAAACTGCAGTTCCTGAAAATAGCGGAGCTAATACAGAACTTGTTTCAGGAGAGAGTGGGCATCCAACTAGTGAAGCCGACAAGCAGAATGAAGGGGAACGTACTGGAGAAAACAAGCTAGAAAAGGCAGAAGGAGCAGAGACAGTATCTGAAACTGCTTCGCCAGCAAGCAATGAAGCTGCAACTACTGAAACTGCAGAGGCAGTAAGCGTAGCTAAACCAGAGGAAAAACCAAGTGAGGTGGTTGCAGAAACACCATCTGCCACATCAAAACCAAAGTCTGACAAGGAAACGGAAGCAAAGCCTGAAGCAACTAGCCAAGGAGATGAGTCTAAGCCAGCAGCAGAAGCTAATAAGACTGAAAAAGAAGTCCAGCCAGATGTCCCTAAAAATACAGAAAAAACATTAAAACCAAAGGAAATCAAATTTAATTCTTGGGAAGATTTGTTGAAATGGGAACCAGGAGCTCGTGAAGATGATGCTATTAACCGCGGGTCTGTCGCCCTTGCTTCACGTCGAACAGGTCATTTGGTCAATGAAAAAGCTAGTAAGGAAGCAAAAGTTCAAGCTCTATCAAACACCAATTCTAAAGCAAAAGACCATGCTTCTGTTGGTGGAGAAGAGTTCAAGGCTTATGCTTTTGACTATTGGCAATATCTAGATTCAATGGTCTTCTGGGAAGGTCTCGTACCAACTCCTGACATTATTGATGCAGGTCACCGTAACGGGGTTCCTGTATATGGTACACTTTTCTTCAACTGGTCTAATAGTATTGCAGATCAAGAAAGATTTGCTGAAGCTTTGAAGCAAGACCCAGATGGTAGCTTCCCAATTGCCCGTAAATTGGTGGATATGGCCAAGTATTATGGATATGATGGCTATTTCATCAACCAAGAAACGACTGGGAATTTGGTTGAACCTCTTGGAGAAAAGATGCGCCAGTTTATGCTCTATACCAAGGAATATGCTGCTAAGGTAAACCATCCAATCAAGTATTCTTGGTACGATGCTATGACCTATAACTATGGACGTTACCACCAAGATGGTTTGGGAGAATACAACTACCAATTCATGCAACCAGAAGGGGATAAGGTTCCAGCAGATAACTTCTTTGCTAACTTTAACTGGGATAAGGCTAAAAATGATTACACTATTGCAACTGCCAACTGGATTGGTCGTAACCCTTATGATGTATTTGCAGGTTTGGAATTGCAACAGGGTGGTTCCTACAAGACAAAGGTTAAGTGGAATGACATTTTAGATGAAAATGGAAAATTGCGCCTTTCTCTTGGTTTGTTTGCCCCAGATACCATTACAAGTTTAGGAAAAACTGGTGAAGATTACCATAAGAATGAAGATATCTTCTTTACAGGCTACCAAGGTGATCCTACTGGTCAAAAACCAGGTGACAAAGATTGGTATGGTATTGCTAATCTAGTTGCGGACCGCACGCCAGCAGTAGGTAATACTTTTACTACTTCTTTTAATACAGGTCATGGTAGAAAATGGTTCGTAGATGGTAAGGTTTCTAAGGATTCTGAGTGGAATTACCGTTCAGTTTCAGGTGTTCTTCCGACATGGCGCTGGTGGCAAAAATCAACTGGTGATAAGTTGAAAGCAAGCTATGATTTTGAAGATGCTTATAATGGTGGAACTTCTCTCAAATTTGCAGGGGATCTTTCAGGTGCGACCAAGCAAGATGTGAATTTGTATTCTACTCGCTTGAAGGTGACAGATACAACCAAATTGCATGTTGCCCACAAAGGAGGCAAAGGGACCAAGGTTTATGTAGAATTTGCAACCAAGAAAGATTATACCTACGGTGATGAAGCTGCCCGTAAAGAATTGACAGTTTCAGATAACTGGACTACCGATGATTTTGATTTGAGTGCCTTGGCAGGTAAAACAATTTACGGTATTAAACTCTATTTTGAAAATGACAAAGACTTAAAAGGCTATCAATTTAACCTGGGGCAATTGACCATCAGCAATAATCAAGATACTCCTCAGGCACCAACCACAGTAGCTGTAGCCAAACAAGTCCTAAAAAATGCCCAAGAAGCGGAAGCAGTTGTGCAATTTAAAGGCAACAAGGATGCAGATTTCTATGAAGTTTACGAAAAAGATGGGGGCAGCTGGAAATTACTAACTGGCTCATCTTCTACAACTATTTATCTAGCAAAAGTTAGCCGTTCAGCAAGTGCTCAAGGTACAACTCAAGAACTGAAGGTTGTAGCAGTTGGTAAAAATGGGGTTCGTTCAGAAGCCGCAACCACAACCTTTGATTGGGGCATGACTGTCAAAGATACCAGTCTACCAAAACCACTAGCTGAAAATATCGTTCCAGGTGCGACAGTTATTGATAGTACTTTCCCTAAGACTGAAGGTGGAGAAGGTATTGAAGGTATGTTGAATGGTACCATTACCAGTCTGTCTGACAAGTGGTCTTCTGGACAATTAAGTGGTAGTGTGGATATTCGTTTGACCCAACCACGTACAGTTGTTAGATGGGTGATGGACCATGCTGGAGCTGGTGGAGAATCTGTAAACGACGGTTTGATGAACACCAAAGACTTCGACCTTTATTATAAAGATGCGGATGGTCAATGGAAGTTGGCTAAGGAAGTTCGTGGCAATAAAGCCCATGTTACAGATATTACCCTTGATAAACCAATCACAGCTCAAGATTGGCGCTTGAATGTTGTCACTTCTGACAATGGAACTCCATGGAAGGCTATTCGCATCTATAACTGGAAAATGTATGAAAAGCTTGATACTGAAAGTGTCAATATTCCAATGGCCAAGGTTGCAGTCCGTTCTCTAGGCAATAACAAGGTACAAGTTGGCTTTGCGGATGTACCAGCTGGAGCAACCATTACCGTTTATGACAATCCAAATTCTCCAACTCCGCTTGCAACCTTGAAGAGCGAAGTTGGAGGGGACCTAGCAAGTGCACCATTGAATTTGACAAATCAATCTGGTCTTCTTTACTATCGTACCCAGTTGCCAGGCAAGGAAATTAGTAATGTCCTAGCAGTTTCCGTTCCAAAAGATGACAGAAGAATCAAGTCAGTCAGCCTAGAAACAGGACCTAAGAAAACAAGCTACGCCGAAGGGGAGGATTTGGACCTTAGAGGTGGTGTTCTTCGAGTTCAGTATGAAGGAGGAGCTGAGGACGAACTCATTCGCCTAACTCACGCAGGTGTATCAGTATCAGGCTTTGATACGCATCATAAGGGAGAACAAGATCTTACTTTACAATATTTGGGGCAACCGGTACATGCTAATTTATCAGTGACTGTTACTAGTCAAGATGAAGCAAGTCCGAAAACTATTTTGGGAATTGAAGTAAGTCAGGAGCCGAAAAAAGATTACCTAGTTGGTGATAGCTTAGACTTGTCTGAAGGACGCTTTGCAGTGGCTTATAGCAATGACACCATGGAAGAACATTCCTTTGCTGATGAGGGAGTTGAAATTACTGGTTACGATGCTCAAAAGACTGGTCGTCAAACCTTGACGCTTCGTTACCAAGGTCATAAAGTTAACTTTGATGTTTTGGTATCTCCAAAGGCTGCAGTTAACGATGAGTACCTCAAACAAGAAATTACTGCTGTCCAAGGTCGTCAGTCAACGGTTGCTTATACCTTCTCCAGTGAGGACAAACAAGCGACGCTAGTAGAGAAGCTCAATGGAGCAAAAGCTGTTGCAGAAAATCACAGTGCCAGTCAAGAAGACGTTAATCAGGCTTTGAATGAATTGAAACAAGCAGGCGCAGACTTGGATGGCAATCAGCGTTATGAGGCTGCTAGGAAAGAATTAGAAAGTTTACTCGAATCCATCCGCGAAAAATATCCTAAATCAGAACTAATTGCGCAAGCAGAGGCTTTGTTGGTATCACAAGCACCAACTCCACAAGCTTTTGCGGACATGAAAGAACAGCTGAATAAGAAACTAGCTCCTGCAGCAGAAAGCCATCACGTTGGTAGCCAGGATCCAAATGAAGTAGCCCCAACAGTTGAAGCCCTCTCTGGACTAGTTGTGGAAACTGAAACAATAGCCTTCGAACATCAAGAGCGCCCAAATGCAAGTCTTTTTAAAGGTCAACGTCAACTTGTCCAAGCAGGAGTTGAGGGACAAATTCGTCGCTTGATTGAAGTAGATAGTCAAGGCAATCGTACGCTTCGCGCTACAGAAGTTTTGAAAGAAGCTGTTCCAGAAATTACTGAGATTGGAACAAAAGTTCTTTCAAGTAAGGAACCAACTGAAGGTGTCAAGAATTTGGTTGTGAATACTCCGAAATTAGAAGTTGAAGAGACAAGTATTGCCTTCGAACACCAAGAACGTCTAACTCCAAATCTCCCAGTTGGTCAACGTCAACTTGTTCAAGCAGGGGTTGAGGGACAAATTCGTCGCTTGATTGAAGTAGATAGTCAAGGCAATCGTACTCTTCGCTCTACAGAAGTTTTGAAAGAAGCAAGTCCTGAAATCGTAGAAGTAGGTATTGGTCTCATCCCTGCCAATCCAGCACCACAAAACACAGACCTTCCAAAACCTTCTAAACAACCAGCTCAACCAGCGTCTGACCAACAAAAGGCTCCTAAATTGGAAGTCCAAGAGGAAAAGATTGCCTTTGACCGTCAAGAACATGAAAATGCTGAGATGCTAGTTGGGGAACAACGGGTCATCATACAGGGACGAGATGGTCTATTAAGACATGTATTTGAAGTTGATGAAAACGGTCAGCGTCGCCTTCGTTCAACAGAAGTCATCCAAGAAGCGATTCCAGAAATTGTTGAAATTGGCACAAAAGTAAAAACTGAACCATCAGTAGCGCCTACACAAGAAAAACCAGCCCAAAATACAGCAGTTAAATCAGAAGAAGCAAGCGCCCAATTACCAAATACAGGGACTGTTGATACAAACGAAGTCCTAATAGCAGGATTAGCCAGCCTTGGTCTCGCTAGTTTAGCCTTGACATTGAAACAGAAAAAAGAAGAGGAAGATTAAATATCGAAAAATCTTGTGAAATCTTTCCTTATATTTCCAAAGTGTGATATAATAGTTTCGAATAAAATAAATAAAGGGGTTTTTGTAACATGGCAAAACTTACTGTTAAAGACGTTGACTTGAAAGGTAAAAAAGTCCTCGTTCGTGTGGATTTCAACGTACCATTGAAAGATGGCGTAATCACTAATGACAACCGTATCACAGCAGCTCTTCCAACTATTAAGTACATCATCGAACAAGGTGGACGTGCAATTCTTTTCTCTCACCTTGGACGTGTGAAAGAAGAAGCTGATAAAGCTGGTAAATCACTTGCTCCTGTAGCTGCTGACTTGGCTGCTAAATTGGGTCAAGACGTTGTTTTCCCTGGTGTCACTCGTGGTGCTGAATTGGAAGCAGCAATCAACGCTCTTGAAGATGGACAAGTTCTTTTGGTTGAAAACACTCGTTACGAAGATGTTGACGGCAAAAAAGAATCTAAAAACGATCCTGAACTTGGTAAATACTGGGCATCACTTGGAGATGGTATCTTCGTAAACGATGCATTCGGTACAGCTCACCGTGCACACGCATCTAACGTTGGTATCTCAGCAAACGTTGAAAAAGCAGTTGCTGGTTTCCTTCTTGAAAACGAAATTGCCTACATCCAAGAAGCAGTTGAAACTCCAGAACGTCCATTTGTAGCTATCCTTGGTGGTTCAAAAGTTTCAGACAAGATCGGTGTTATCGAAAACTTGCTTGAAAAAGCTGATAAAGTCCTTATCGGTGGTGGTATGACTTACACATTCTACAAAGCACAAGGTATCGAAATCGGTAACTCACTTGTAGAAGAAGACAAATTGGATGTTGCGAAAGCTCTTCTTGAAAAAGCAAACGGTAAATTGATCTTGCCAGTTGACTCAAAAGAAGCTAACGCATTTGCTGGTTACACTGAAGTACGTGACACTGAAGGTGAAGCAGTTTCTGAAGGCTTCCTTGGTCTTGACATCGGTCCAAAATCTATCGCTAAATTTGACGAAGCTTTGACTGGTGCTAAAACAGTTGTATGGAACGGACCTATGGGTGTATTTGAAAACCCAGACTTCCAAGCTGGTACAATCGGTGTGATGGACGCTATCGTGAAACAACCAGGTGTTAAATCAATCATCGGTGGTGGTGACTCAGCTGCCGCAGCGATCAACCTTGGACGTGCAGACAAGTTCTCATGGATCTCTACTGGTGGTGGAGCATCAATGGAACTTCTTGAAGGTAAAGTTCTTCCAGGTCTTGCAGCCTTGACAGAAAAATAAGATTTCATAAATGAATCAAAGAAGAGAGGGATGAAAGTTCCTCTTTTCTTTTGCTTGAAATAAAAACGCTTCCTCTCAACTATTACTCATAAAAATCACCGATTTATGATAAAATGGAAATAGAAAGTTGAGATTATGAGTTATTTTAAAAAATATAAATTCGATAAATCCCAGTTCAAACTTGGTATGCGAACTTTTAAAACAGGTATTGCTGTTTTTCTAGTTCTCTTAATTTTTGGCTTTTTTGGCTGGAAAGGTCTTCAAATCGGTGCTTTGACAGCCGTTTTTAGCTTGAGGGAGAGTTTTGATAAGAGTGTTCATTTTGGGACTTCGCGCATTCTAGGAAATAGTATCGGTGGCTTCTATGCTCTGGTCTTCTTCCTATTAAATGGCTTTTTCCATGAAGCTTTTTGGGTAACTTTAGTAGTTGTTCCAATCTGCACCATGTTAACCATTATGACAAATGTGGCCATGAATAACAAAGCGGGCGTTATTGGCGGTGTAGCGGCCATGTTAATCATTACCCTATCGATTCCGAGCGGAGAGACAATTTTGTACGTATTTGCTCGTGTATCGGAAACTTTCATGGGAGTTTTTGTTGCAATTCTCGTAAATTACGATATTGACCGTATTCGACTCTTTTTAGAGAAAAAAGAAAAATAATGTTACATTTTATAACATTATCAATTGACGTTTGTCTTTTTTTAGACTATAATAGACAGAAAGAAGGAAATTGTAAATGAAGGAAAAAGAATTTCGCCGAAACATGGCTGTTTTTCCTATTGGCAGTGTTATGAAGTTGACTGATCTATCGGCTCGTCAGATTCGTTATTATGAAGATCAAGAGTTGATTAAACCTGATCGAAATGAAGGGAATCGTCGCATGTATTCCTTGAATGACATGGATCGTCTGCTTGAAATCAAAGATTATATCTCAGAAGGTTATAATATCGCTGCTATTAAGAAAAAATATGCTGAACGTGAAGCGAAGTCCAAGAAAGTGGTGAGTCAGACTGAGGTGCGTCGTGCACTTCACAATGAACTTCTCCAACAGGGGCGTTTTGCTTCAGTACGATCACCTTTTGGTCGCGGTTAGACAACCGCAAGTAGTCATAGATTAAGGAGAAAACTCATGCCAATCAAAGCTGCAGATATTCGTCGTGAAGTCAAGGAAAAAAATGTTACCTTTATCCGTCTCATGTTCTCAGATATTTTGGGAACCATGAAAAACGTCGAAATTCCTGCTACAGATGAACAATTAGATAAGGTCTTGTCAAATAAGGCTATGTTTGATGGATCTTCTATTGAAGGTTTTGTACGTATCAATGAGTCAGATATGTACTTGTACCCAGACTTGGATACATGGACAGTCTTCCCGTGGGGAGATGAAAATGGAAGTGTTGCAGGTTTGATCTGTGATGTCTACACAACAGAAGGTGAACCATTTGCAGGTGACCCTCGTGGCAATTTGAAACGTGCTCTTCGTCACATGGAAGAAGTAGGATTCAAATCCTTCAACCTTGGTCCAGAGCCAGAATTCTTCTTATTTAAACTAGATGAAAATGGTGACCCAACACTTGAAGTAAATGACAAGGGTGGCTACTTTGATTTGGCGCCTACTGACCTTGCGGACAATACACGCCGTGAGATTGTCAATGTCTTGACTAAAATGGGATTTGAAGTAGAAGCGAGTCACCACGAGGTTGCGGTTGGACAGCATGAAATTGACTTCAAGTACGATGAAGTTCTCCGTGCTTGTGATAAGATTCAAATCTTTAAACTTGTTGTTAAAACCATTGCTCGCAAACACGGGCTTTATGCAACCTTTATGGCCAAACCAAAATTTGGTATTGCTGGGTCAGGTATGCACTGTAATATGTCCCTGTTTGATGCAGAAGGAAACAATGCCTTCTTTGATCCAAATGATCCAAAAGGAATGCAGTTGTCAGAAACGGCCTATCATTTCCTTGGCGGTTTGATCAAGCATGCTTACAACTATACTGCCATCATGAATCCAACCGTTAACTCATACAAACGTTTGGTTCCAGGTTATGAAGCGCCTGTTTACATTGCTTGGGCTGGTCGTAACCGTTCGCCACTTGTGCGCGTGCCTGCTTCACGTGGTATGGGAACTCGTCTTGAGTTGCGTTCAGTGGATCCAATGGCTAACCCATACATCGCTATGGCGGTTCTTTTGGAAGTTGGTTTGCATGGTATTGAAAATAAAATCGAAGCACCAGCTCCTATCGAAGAAAATATCTACATTATGACAGCAGAAGAGCGTAAGGAAGCTGGCATTACAGACCTTCCATCAACCCTTCACAACGCTTTGAAGGCTTTGACTGAAGATGAAGTTGTCAGAGCGGCTCTTGGAGAACATATCTATACTAGTTTCCTTGAAGCCAAACGAATCGAATGGGCAAGTTATGCAACCTTCGTTTCACAATGGGAAATTGATAACTATTTAGATTTATACTAATGGCATAGAAAGGTTGTCCGATTGGGCAGCCTTTTTATACTCTTCAACCCACGTCAGCCTTATCTGCAACCTCAAAGCTATACTTTGAGTAGTCTGCGGCTAGCTTCCTAGTTTGCTCTTTGATTTTCATTGGGGATAAGTTTATTATAGTAGATTGGAAGATAATGAATTGAATCTAGGATAGTCCAAAATAATTCCTAACAATGTTTTAGAAGTCGTGTTATACTATTGCAACTTAAATATGATATAGTGTTTTCATATTGCTCATACTCTTCTATTTTCATTGAGTATCATCTATAAAGATCGATTACAATATGTCTTTTATGCGCTTCAGTTAGATGAGTGTAATAGATGAGAAGTTTTTTTATTTTTTCTTGAATTGAGGTTTTATCGTCTATAGTATGCTGTAATCTACATGAATATAAGGTGTGTTTGTCATAAATTGATTTGATGCATTTGATGTTTTTATATTAAATTTTCTGATATTTCTTTAATAAGGATAATTGCTATTTTTGTAAAAATCAAGCTGCTAAAATTTTATAGTCTAGTCCTGGTTAGTAAATATACAAATTCATACATAGAGAGTAATTCCACCGCTTGCATATATATATATATATATATATGCAAGCGGTGGAACTTATTTTATCCATACAGGAATCAATAGTTTAAAGATTTTTTGTCATGTATTAATCGCTCTTTTTTCAAAGAAAATCTTACTATTCTAGGAACTGCTTCGTTATAAAAATACTATATAGTTGTTAATTATTTATTATAGATATCATTTTACTATATCGATTTATTATGATAAAATATATATAGTTATGTCATTTTAAAAATAGAAAGGAAAAATTTATGTTTGGACATAAGAATAATAGGAATGGTGAAAAAGTTTTTCGCTATTCGATTAGAAAGTACCATTTTGGTGCTGCCAGTGTAGCTGTAGCTGCACTCTTGTTTTTTGCAAATGGAGTAGCTAGAGCAGATAGTCTATCTGTATCCCCTGATACAGCAACGACTGAGAAGACCCTAAATGATGAGGGTAGGAGTAGGGCTAAGGAAGAACCCTTGCCAGATAGTCAAGAGCTTGCTGAAAGGAATTTGGAAGAAAAAACTGCAAAAGTTGTTGATAAATCAGCCCTTCTTCAAGTGATGGATGAGCTTAAAGATATTGTAGTTAAGGTAAAAGAAAGCAAACTTGCTCCATTGTCTAATCAGCTTCTTCAGCTTACTGATGAAAGCAAACGTTTGCTTTCTGATAAGGATGCTAAATCAGAGGATATTGAACAACATATTCTAAAAATTAGAAAGCTGATAGAAACATTAAAAGAGCAAGAAAGTAGTGCTAGTCAACCTGAGCGGAAAGAAGAGAGTAAGGTGCCTTCTGCTGAAGCGGTAGACGAGACTGCTAATCAGGCTGAAAGTAGCAATGCTAAGGATTCTTTACTAGAAGATAAGAGCACGAATGAGGCTGCTACTGAAGTTCGTAAAGAAGAAACTTCTAGAGATAGCTCAAAACCTACTGTGACAGCTTCCGATAGAAGCTTAAACAAGGTAGATAAGGAAGCTAATAGTCTAGAACTGCCAAACAAAGATAATAAACTGTTGCCGATAGATACGAAAAGTAATCTTGTAGATGAGGCGACAGAGGATGTTCTTGATAAGAAGAAAAAAGGTTATTCTGGGTTTAGAATAGCTCATTATGCAGCTCGATCAATTGATCGTTCTGTAGCTGGAAATCTCGACTCAGGTACTATCAGTGGTGATGGAGTTAAACAGTTTGAAAATCTTCATTATGACATTGATGGTGATCGTACTATTTGGAGAGTGGCTGTCCGTCCGGCTCATAAGAATCATGCTTGGGCTGGTATTGCAGTTACATCAGATGATACTATTGAAAATATTCGTGTAGTAGAAAGAGGTGGAGCTGGTGGTAGTGTACTAGAAGAGAGAGAAATTTCCAGAGGACGCCCTGCTAGTACGCCTTTCTCTAATTATAAGATGTTTATTGGTCACTACAGACTTATTGGTGGAGCTGTGCCAGATAGAATAGTCTATGAAGTAACTACTAGAGGGACACATCACAATCTTTTTGCTCGCTTTGCGACCGCTATTGTACAGAATACTCTTGAAAATTCTGGCTTAAGTGGTAAGGCGGCGATTACAAGTCGAAATTCAGACTTCCCTGCTGTAGGTATCCATGTCAATGCAGTAGGCGCTCCTACTGTTAACCACAACTATACTCGAACCAACGATACTGTACGTATGCAGACTGTACCGTCAACAGATAATCAATTATCAGGGACTGGGAAACCAGGAGCGACTATTTCTGTTAAGAAAAATGGAAATACTTTTAAGAGGACAAAAGTTGATGGAAGTGGTCATTGGGTTGTTTCACTAGATGCTGGTTTAAATAGTAATCTATCAGATACTGGAGAACAACTTGTACCGAAAGATAAGATAACAGTAACTCAAAGTGTTGATGGCAAAGAGAGTGAAGCAACGAATGTGGATGTTTCATTGGGACGTTCATGGATTGATCACTCACCGGGACATCCTGTAGGAGAGATTACATCTAATCAACGTAATATTAAGTTATTTGTACCACATGATGCTGGTATGGCGTATTTGAAATATAGAGATACGAATAATCAAGAGCATCAAGTTGCAATTAGACGTACTACGATTAACCAACAATGGCAATCTCTTCAAAGTAATCTAGCTACTGTTACTTCAGTAGATAATACAAGTAATAAGTTTTACTCTATCATTAATCTTAAATTGAATAGTGATATGAAAGTGGGCTCTCAAACTTCTGTTATTTCAAACATGAAAGAAGGCGGTTATGGAAGTCTTGAGGGATGGAAACCTGTCAATGTAGTAGAGGCTCCATTAACATCTGGAGCTCATATCGAGAGTGACTTAACAGGTAAAGCAAGTATACCTGCGGAAGTAAGAGTAAAAGCACCAGTAGGTTCAACAGTAAAACTTTATGATAATAATGATGTGCTAATAGGAGAAGCTCAAGCTGGAAATGATGGCTATGCAACGGTACATCCTAGAAATAGTTTACCTGAAGGGCAAATTAGAGCTACTTCAACTCCAGTTGGAGGAAAAGAATCAGCAAAAAGTGACCCTGTGACAGTTACGAGAACTCAAATAGGTCATGGAGGAGCGAAACAAGTTTCTTCCGAAGGTAAAGCAAGAGCTACTATCGGAGTGGATAAAGAATGGGTTACAGCATATCGTGGAGATCATGTCGAAGTTAATGTTTCTACTTATGCAAAATATCTAGAAAAATTTTTGCCAAATCCAAATACTAGAGGCCATGTCAAAGGATTAGAAGAATCAGGCGGTTTCTTAGTAACAGCTCAATCCACCCCTGAAACGGCTCGTACGGGAAAAACTAGTGGAACGATTGCAATGGATCAGCCCCTAGGACCAACGGTTCTTAATTATTATGTTGTAAGCAAGACAACAACAGCTAATTATGGACGCCATAATGCTGGTTCAAGTACAAATGTTAGCACAACCATTAACGTCCTTGAAGTAGCGAAAAAATATGATATTTCTATTGACAAAAAAATTACAGTAGACAATCCAAATGCTGTAAGTACTCCAGAAAAAGAGAAAATCATTGCGGCGATTAAAGAGAAAAACAATAGAACATATACAGATGCAGCGTACAGAGCATTATTAGATCAGGCTACTTATTCAGTAGATGAAAAAGGGAATGTTACCATCACTTATCCCGATAATTCAGTAGATAAAGTAGCTTCATCATATACGATTCAAAAACGTCCAGTAATAGAAACATCCTTAGTAGATAAGGCGGATACTCAAACACCTATAACTGTATCAGCAGACCCAGGATCTAAGGTAAAACTTTACGATCACTCAAGCCATGAATTGGGAGAAGGTACGGCAAATGAAAGTGGTCGAGTTACTATTAATCCTACAAGACCGATTCCAAATGGAAATGTAACAGCAAAAGCAACTGATAATCGTGATAATACAACAGATGCAAGTGCTCCAAAACAAGCAACAGTACCTGCACCGCAAGCTTTGACTATTCAGCAACCTAGTCATGGATCAACAAGTGTAACTATTACTCCACAAGGCAGAACAGATATTATCTCTGCGGTTATTCAAGGGAAAAAAGTTAAAATTGAAAAGGAAGGCTCTGGACGTTATAAGACGTTAGAAAATGCAGCGAATGTACGAATTTCACCAAATGCAAATGGAAGTGTAACCTTTGAATTACCTTCAGGTACAAGCTTTGAAACCCTAGATAGAATTCAAGCTACTGCAGAAAATAAAGATATTACGGTAGCTTCAGGAATAAGGTCATCTCAAGAGGTTAGTCAATATGTACTAGCAAATAAAGGAGAGAAAGTACCTGTAAAAGATATTAATCGTTTAACTTCAGAAGATAAAGAGAGAGTTAAAACAGCCTATGAAAAAGCAAATCCAGGTATCAATAAGTCAGAAGTAACTGTAGGAAGTAACGGAGATATTACTTACAATCACCAAGGTAGAGGATCTGTGCAAAAAGGTGTTGCAAAAACATCTGATAATGTTGTTCTAGATAATGTAGCTCCAGGTAAACCAACGATTCCAACTAACTTGACGGATAAAGCTGGAACTAGAACTCAAATTGAAGTAGATACAGAACCAGGTGCATCTGTTGTTGTATATGATCATGGCGGTCAAGAACTAGGACGAGGTGTAGCGAACGCAAATGGTAAAGCGGTTATCAATCCGACTAAGGAAATTCCTAAAGGTAATGTTACAGCTAAAGCAACAGATGAAGCAGGAAATATCTCACAACCAAGTGATGCTAAAGTTGCTACTTTCCAAGATTTCACACCAAAAGTTCCTTCTAAGACACCTGTTACAAAAGTAACGTCTTTAACACCGGATGAGGTTAATCAGGTTAAGAAAAAAGTTTCAGATGCTAACCCTGGTAAAGAAGTGCAAGTATCAAGTAATGGTACTGCTACTGTAACTGATCCTAAATCAAGGATATCTCATCAAATATCTGGAGATAAGTTAGTTGAATCAAACGATAAGATTAGACCAACAGTTGAAATTCCTTATGACAATCCAGCTAGACAAGAGATTTATGTTTATTCTGGGGAAAATAACGATATTACACTGAAAGCTTGGGATAATTCTGGTAAGATTTCTAAATTGCATCTAGCGTTTGCTGCTGATAATAGACAGGGTCTAGGTACAGAAGATTCATACTTGAACGGGAAAACTCGATCAGCACTTTACTTGAAGGCTACTAAAATTCACACTGATACGCCAGCAAGTCAAAATTCTCCAGCTATTCTTAAGGTAACTGGTGAGATTCCTAAGGGTGAGTTTAATGAACAAAGTGGGCAAATTTCACGATACTTATTTGCAGAAGATCCAAGTGGAAATACTAACTATGAGCATGTAGGTCATGCTAATGATGTAGGAGCTCCTGGACGTATTCGATTTGTATGGAAACCTCAAACATTTAAATATGATGCGCAAGCTCCAGGAACACCGTTATTACTAGACAATGCAGATGCGACTCAAATTGAGAATGCTGTAAAACAAGCTAATCCAACCTTTAGCGATAAAATTAAGTCTGTAACAGTTGATGGTAATAATGTGATTGTGACCTATAAAGACGATAGTACAGATCGATTAGATGCATCTAAAGTCTTCAAAGTACGTGATTCTAAGCCAACGTCACCAATGGCAATAGCACCAAGTGATGGAACAGTTACAGTGACACCAACAGGGGATGCCGATAAAGTCACGGTTAATTACACTGATGAGAAAGAACAAAATAAAACTGTAACAGTAGTCAAAGATAAAAACGGAACATGGTCATCATCAGATAAACCAGCAGGTGTAACTGTAGATTCAAGTACAGGGCAACTCCTTATTCCAGCTGAAGGTGTTAAAGATAGAAGTCAGGTAACAGCAACAGCTACGAAAGGTGATAGTAGACCATCAGATCCAAAAATAGTTACAGCGCAGCCTAAAGATTTCACCCCAGTGAAACCAGACGAGAAAGTTCCAGTTAAAGACAAAGCGCACTTAACTCCAGAAGAGAAAAAACAAGTGGAAGACAAAGTCAAAGCGAAGAACCCAGGTAAGGAAGTCACTGTAGGCGAAGACGGCACTGCAACGTTGAAAGATCCAACAACCGGCATCAGTCACCAAATTCCAGGAAGCGACTTGGTCAACCAAGGATTCACCCCAGTGAAACCAGACGAGAAAGTTCCAGTTAAAGACAAAGCGCACTTAACTCCAGAAGAGAAAAAACAAGTGGAAGACAAAGTCAAAGCGAAGAACCCAGGTAAGGAAGTCACTGTAGGCGAAGACGGCACCGCAACGTTGAAAGATCCAACAACCGGCATCAGTCACCAAATTCCAGGAAGTGACTTGGTCAACCAAGATTTCACCCCAGTGAAACCAGACGAGAAAGTTCCAGTTAAAGACAAAACGCACTTAACTCCAGAAGAGAAAAAACAAGTGGAAGACAAAGTCAAAGCGAAGAACCCAGGTAAGGAAGTCACTGTAGGCGAAGACGGCACCGCAACGTTGAAAGATCCAACAACCGGCATCAGTCACCAAATTCCAGGAAGTGACTTGGTCAACCAAGATTTCACCCCAGTGAAACCAGACGAGAAAGTTCCAGTTAAAGACAAAGCGCACTTAACTCCAGAAGAGAAAAAACAAGTGGAAGACAAAGTCAAAGCGAAGAACCCAGGTAAGGAAGTCACTGTAGGCGAAGACGGCACTGCAACGTTGAAAGATCCAACAACCGGCATCAGTCACCAAATTCCAGGAAGCGACTTGGTCAACCAAGGATTCACCCCAGTGAAACCAGACGAGAAAGTTCCAGTTAAAGACAAAGCGCACTTAACTCCAGAAGAGAAAAAACAAGTGGAAGACAAAGTCAAAGCGAAGAACCCAGGTAAGGAAGTCACTGTAGGCGAAGACGGCACCGCAACGTTGAAAGATCCAACAACCGGCATCAGTCACCAAATTCCAGGAAGTGACTTGGTCAACCAAGATTTCACCCCAGTGAAACCAGACGAGAAAGTTCCAGTTAAAGACAAAACGCACTTAACTCCAGAAGAGAAAAAACAAGTGGAAGACAAAGTCAAAGCGAAGAACCCAGGTAAGGAAGTCACTGTAGGCGAAGACGGCACCGCAACGTTGAAAGATCCAACAACCGGCATCAGTCACCAAATTCCAGGAAGTGACTTGGTCAACCAAGGATTCACCCCAGTGAAACCAGACGAGAAAGTTCCAGTTAAAGACAAAGCGCACTTAACTCCAGAAGAGAAAAAACAAGTGGAAGACAAAGTCAAAGCGAAGAACCCAGGTAAGGAAGTCACTGTAGGCGAAGACGGCACTGCAACGTTGAAAGATCCAACAACCGGCATCAGTCACCAAATTCCAGGAAGCGACTTGGTCAACCAAGGATTCACCCCAGTGAAACCAGACGAGAAAGTTCCAGTTAAAGACAAAGCGCACTTAACTCCAGAAGAGAAAAAACAAGTGGAAGACAAAGTCAAAGCGAAGAACCCAGGTAAGGAAGTCACTGTAGGCGAAGACGGCACCGCAACGTTGAAAGATCCAACAACCGGCATCAGTCACCAAATTCCAGGAAGTGACTTGGTCAACCAAGATTTCACCCCAGTGAAACCAGACGAGAAAGTTCCAGTTAAAGACAAAACGCACTTAACTCCAGAAGAGAAAAAACAAGTGGAAGACAAAGTCAAAGCGAAGAACCCAGGTAAGGAAGTCACTGTAGGCGAAGACGGCACCGCAACGTTGAAAGATCCAACAACCGGCATCAGTCACCAAATTCCAGGAAGTGACTTGGTCAACCAAGATTTCACCCCAGTGAAACCAGACGAGAAAGTTCCAGTTAAAGACAAAGCGCACTTAACTCCAGAAGAGAAAAAACAAGTGGAAGACAAAGTCAAAGCGAAGAACCCAGGTAAGGAAGTCACTGTAGGCGAAGACGGCACTGCAACGTTGAAAGATCCAACAACCGGCATCAGTCACCAAATTCCAGGAAGCGACTTGGTCAACCAAGGATTCACCCCAGTGAAACCAGACGAGAAAGTTCCAGTTAAAGACAAAGCGCACTTAACTCCAGAAGAGAAAAAACAAGTGGAAGACAAAGTCAAAGCGAAGAACCCAGGTAAGGAAGTCACTGTAGGCGAAGACGGCACCGCAACGTTGAAAGATCCAACAACCGGCATCAGTCACCAAATTCCAGGAAGTGACTTGGTCAACCAAGGATTCACCCCAGTGAAACCAGACGAGAAAGTTCCAGTTAAAGACAAAACGCACTTAACTCCAGAAGAGAAAAAACAAGTGGAAGACAAAGTCAAAGCGAAGAACCCAGGTAAGGAAGTCACTGTAGGCGAAGACGGCACCGCAACGTTGAAAGATCCAACAACCGGCATCAGTCACCAAATTCCAGGAAGTGACTTGGTCAACCAAGATTTCACCCCAGTGAAACCAGACGAGAAAGTTCCAGTTAAAGACAAAGCGCACTTAACTCCAGAAGAGAAAAAACAAGTGGAAGACAAAGTCAAAGCGAAGAACCCAGGTAAGGAAGTCACTGTAGGCGAAGACGGCACCGCAACGTTGAAAGATCCAACAACCGGCATCAGTCACCAAATTCCAGGAAGTGACTTGGTCAACCAAGGATTCACCCCAGTGAAACCAGACGAGAAAGTTCCAGTTAAAGACAAAGCGCACTTAACTCCAGAAGAGAAAAAACAAGTGGAAGACAAAGTCAAAGCGAAGAACCCAGGTAAGGAAGTCACTGTAGGCGAAGACGGCACCGCAACGTTGAAAGATCCGACAACCGGCATCAGTCACCAAATTCCAGGAAGTGACTTGGTCAACCAAGATTTCACCCCAGTGAAACCAGACGAGAAAGTTCCAGTTAAAGACAAAGCGCACTTAACTCCAGAAGAGAAAAAACAAGTGGAAGACAAAGTCAAAGCGAAGAACCCAGGTAAGGAAGTCACTGTAGGCGAAGACGGCACCGCAACGTTGAAAGATCCAACAACCGGCATCAGTCACCAAATTCCAGGAAGTGACTTGGTCAACCAAGATTTCACCCCAGTGAAACCAGACGAGAAAGTTCCAGTTAAAGACAAAACGCACTTAACTCCAGAAGAGAAAAAACAAGTGGAAGACAAAGTCAAAGCGAAGAACCCAGGTAAGGAAGTCACTGTAGGCGAAGACGGCACCGCAACGTTGAAAGATCCAACAACCGGCATCAGTCACCAAATTCCAGGAAGTGACTTGGTCAACCAAGATTTCACCCCAGTGAAACCAGACGAGAAAGTTCCAGTTAAAGACAAAGCGCACTTAACTCCAGAAGAGAAAAAACAAGTGGAAGACAAAGTCAAAGCGAAGAACCCAGGTAAGGAAGTCACTGTAGGCGAAGACGGCACTGCAACGTTGAAAGATCCAACAACCGGCATCAGTCACCAAATTCCAGGAAGTGACTTGGTCAACCAAGGATTCACCCCAGTGAAACCAGACGAGAAAGTTCCAGTTAAAGACAAAACGCACTTAACTCCAGAAGAGAAAAAACAAGTGGAAGACAAAGTCAAAGCGAAGAACCCAGGTAAGGAAGTCACTGTAGGCGAAGACGGCACCGCAACGTTGAAAGATCCAACAACCGGCATCAGTCACCAAATTCCAGGAAGTGACTTGGTCAACCAAGATTTCACCCCAGTGAAACCAGACGAGAAAGTTCCAGTTAAAGACAAAGCGCACTTAACTCCAGAAGAGAAAAAACAAGTGGAAGACAAAGTCAAAGCGAAGAACCCAGGTAAGGAAGTCACTGTAGGCGAAGACGGCACCGCAACGTTGAAAGATCCAACAACCGGCATCAGTCACCAAATTCCAGGAAGTGACTTGGTCAACCAAGGATTCACCCCAGTGAAACCAGACGAGAAAGTTCCAGTTAAAGACAAAGCGCACTTAACTCCAGAAGAGAAAAAACAAGTGGAAGACAAAGTCAAAGCGAAGAACCCAGGTAAGGAAGTCACTGTAGGCGAAGACGGCACCGCAACGTTGAAAGATCCGACAACCGGCATCAGTCACCAAATTCCAGGAAGTGACTTGGTTAACCAAGATTTCACCCCAGTGAAACCAGACGAGAAAGTTCCAGTTAAAGACAAAGCGCACTTAACTCCAGAAGAGAAAAAACAAGTGGAAGACAAAGTCAAAGCGAAGAACCCAGATAAGACCGTCACTGTAGGGGAAGACGGAACCGCAACCGTGACAGACCCAACAACTGGCATCAGTCACCAAATTCCAGGAACAGACTTAGTCAACCAAGACTTCACTCCAGTGAAACCAGACGAGAAAGTTCCAGCCAAAGACAAAGACCACTTAACTCCAGAAGAGAAAAAACAAGTGGAAGACAAAGTCAAAGCGAAGAACCCAGGTAAGGAAGTCACTGTAGGCGAAGACGGCACCGCAACGTTGAAAGATCCAACAACCGGCATCAGTCACCAAATTCCAGGAAGTGACTTGGTCAACCAAGATTTCACCCCAGTGAAACCAGACGAGAAAGTTCCAGTTAAAGACAAAACGCACTTAACTCCAGAAGAGAAAAAACAAGTGGAAGACAAAGTCAAAGCGAAGAACCCAGATAAGACAGTCACTGTAGGAGAAGACGGAACAACAACCGTGACAGACCCAACAACAGGAATCAGTCACCAAATTCCAGGAACAGACTTAGTGAACCAAGACTTTGGTGTAAACGGTATTCCAGAAGTAACTCCAAGTCAACCAGCCTACACAGATCCAGTAGGAACAAGCAGTACGGATGGCGAGGGCAATGTCATTACGCCACCAACTGTAGATATTCCAGCCTACACAGATCCAGTAGGAACAAGCAGTACGGACGGAGAAGGAAACGTCATTACACCACCAACTGTAGATATTCCAGCCTACACAGATCCAGTGGGCACAAGCAGTACGGATGGCGAGGGCAATGTCATTACGCCACCAACTGTAGATATTCCAGCCTACACAGATCCAGTAGGAACCAGCAGTACAGACGGAGAAGGTAACTTAATTACTCCACCAGCGGTAGAGATTCCAGCCTACACAGATCCAGTAGGCACAAGCAGTACGGACGGAGAAGGAAATGTCATTACTCCACCAACAGCAGAAGTCCCAGCCTATACAGGTAGTGTGAATGGTATTTCAGAAGAAATGCCAGCTCAGCCACATAAGGACGGCAGTGCTAATGAAATGTCAGAGGGAACTCCAAAATCTGTAACTACAATAAATAAAGATCGACAACTTCCAAATACAGGAACAGAGAAATCAAATACGTCACTTATTGCAGCTCTTTTAGCAGCTATGACTGGCGGACTTCTCATTTCACGAAAACGGAAGGATGAAGAGTAACGACTTGTAGATTATGAAGTCAATAACAAGTGATTTGTATAAAATCAGTAAAATAAGTTGATATACAAGTAACTATGTTTAAATCAGAAAGCAACGTGTCTAGCGTTGCTTTTTGATTGCTTCTTTGTCAACTGTACTGAATTAAACCTAGAAAGTGAGCGGGTTATAACAAGGTATCTATGATTCAGAGAACTCCTCCTGTATACTATTAGTAAAGTAAAACTATTGGAGAATATTTTAATGTTATAACTTATTGTTTATGTAGAGATTCTACAATCTCGTCGTTTTGATTCTAAAAATAGAAATGATATTTTGATTAAAATTTGTATTGGCCGGCTTGAACTAATTTTTTCAATCTAGAAATGATAGAACAGCTTTTGGATAAGGTATTTCTCTATGACAAATCATATATCTAGCCTAGGGCAGGTATATCTTATTTGTGGGAAAACTGATATGTTACAAGGAATCGATTCACTAGCTTATCTCGTTAAAACCCACTTCGAATTGGATCCTTTCTCAGGTCAAGTCTTTCTCTTTTGTGGTGAACGTAAAGCTGACTTTGTCAAGTACATAAAAGGATGTAAAAGCTCTATGGAAAATTTTCTGAGCAAAGTGTTTACCCTTCTGTATAACTCAGTCTTTTTGAGGAAGATGGAGATGTTCCTAGTTGAAAGAGAAGAAATCACCTACAAACGTAAGAAAGTTAAAGGGAAACGTCAAGTTCTTCTTGCTTAATTTGATTCAGAAGAAGTGCATTATCACTTAGAGGAAGTGTATTTGCTCTGACTATCAGGAAGAGCTAAAAGAGATTGAAGCGCCCCCTAAGCAAGCGGAAAAATCATCATTAGGGCTAAAGCTGTAGCTTATTGTGATCAGTTATTTGCCTTGGAAAGATACTGGGAGACATTGCCAGCTGATGAACAACTACAGAAACGTCAAGAAAAGCTCTAGCCCTTAATGGAAGACCTCTTTACTTGGTGTCGCTGCCAGTCAGTTTTACCGGGTTCGAAACTAGGGAGGGCGATTGAATACAGCCTTAAGTATGAAGAAATTTTTAAGACGATTTTGAAAGACGGACATCTCGTCCTTTCGAATAATCTAGCTGAACGTGCTATTAAATCATTGGTTATGGGACGGAGTAAGAGAAGAGAGTCCGGTGGACTTTTTTAGCCTGAACTCAGTAAAAAAAGCGAGGGTAGTTGTTTTCTCAAAGTTTTGAAGGAGCTAAAGCAATAGCTATTATTATGAGCTTGTTGGAAACAGCTAAACGTCACCAATTAAATAGCGAGAACTATCTATCCTATCTTCTAGAATGTCTTCCAAACGAGGAAACTTTCGTAAACAAAGAGGTTTTAGAGTCCTATTTACCCTGTACTAAAGTTGTACAAGAAAAGTGCAAATAAGAGATCTACAGATTAGGAACTATCAGTGAGTTGTCTAGTCTGGAGATTTTTCAATATACTTCGTTATTGGATGCTTACAAAAATTGATAGTATGACTATAAAAGAGGATTGACCAGGAAAGAATGAAACATATGGAAATTATTTATCAACGATATTCAGATTAGAATGGACTGGCTGCTGCTCAAGAATTGATATGATTAAGCAGTAACTATTAAAAAACTAATAGATTTAAGTGTTTTAAAAATGTTATATAAATGTAATTTTTCAGATAATATAATTCTGATTTCATTAAATGTAATATTTATAAAAGATACTCAAAATATTTTTATATATATACGTATATGAATATTTTAATTGTTAGATATAAAAATTTGAGAAAACAGGTATTGAATTATTTGATAAAAAGAGTATTATAAAATATAATAAGATATTTATAATGGAGGAAATTAAATGTTTCATAAAGGTAAACACAATCGTGAAAAGCAATTACGTTTTTCTATTCGTAAGGTCAGCTTTGGTGCAGCTAGTGTCGCAGTAGCTGCCTTGTTCATGTTTTTAGGAAATGGAGCAGTATCTGCTGCAGAGCAAGGAGTGTCTTCAACTAATGGGGAGACTCAAGCACCGCAACCTAAAGATCAGAATATCCAGAATGGAACCTACGAAGGGAATACAGTAGCAACTAGTCCTGCTGCAACAGTAGAGACAAATACTCAACCTTCAACAGTTGAAAATAGTCCTTCTCCAGAATCAGCACCTCAGAAGGTGGAGACTCTAGATAAGAAGGAATTGACAGATTTAATCAAAGAAATTGATGGTAACCTTTCTCAAGGAACATACGTTAGTAAAACAGATGATAGTGTAAATCAATTAAAAATAGCTTTAGATGAAGCAAAATCTGTATTAAATAAAGCAAAAACACAAGCTGAATTATCACAAGCACATGCAAACTTAGTTGTAGCAACAACAAAACTACAAACAAAACCAGAAGATAAAAAAGAAGTAGCAGCAGTAGATACGACAAATGGAAAAGCTACTGTAGGTAAAAAAGCAACAAATACTGAGAAATCTTCAGAATCTAACTCGATTGCAAACTCAGGTTCTAAAGATGAACGTAATGGAAAAGTATTAGATACAAATAATCCATTCCGTACAGATACAACTCCTAGCACGACAGATGATAAATCAGCAAATCAAACGTATACCGCACCAGCAGCAGATGCTAATTTAGAAAAATTATCTGAAAAATTAAGAGAATTACCTGACTATATTGAGAATAATAAAAAAGTACAAGATATGGATACTTTAGGAGATGCCAAAGGGCTCGCAGCTGGAAGCGTAACTGAAATTAATGAATTTGGTGGATGGAAAGCAGTAAATCAAGAAGACGGTAGTCCTGGTAAGTTTGCTATAGCAAAAAAAACGGAGAAAGGTGTTTTTCCACTAGAAACGGTAAACGTTGTTGGAGCTCGAAAAACAGCTTGGGTAGAAGAACAGTCATTTAATCGAGATAAAAAATATATGTTATTTTTATCAGAAGTGAGAACTCAAGCTACTCAAAATAAAGATTCATATGAAAGTAAACCATATCATTCTTCTCAGGAGGATGTAAAAGGAAAAATTGTTTCTATAGGTGTAAAAGGCTATAAAGGTATAGAGAAAAGGTTTAAAGTTTACCATTCACAAGAAGAAACAAAAGTAAATATCCAGTTTAAAACAGGTTATAGTGGGATTATGGAAGGTGACGGAGAAAAGTCAAGAGCAAAATATAAAGTAGAGGTATTTAGCGAAGTTAATGGTTTAGAGTCGTTAGTATATTCGACTGAATTTGATCCCGGAGTAAATGTAGATGATGAAAAGCAGACAGTTGTAGCTGCAGAAAATGGTAAACCTGCAAAGGGAAGTCTTGATGTGACAACTGCTGATGCTGCATTAGAAGAATTATCACAAGATAAATATAAACCGTTAGGAACTGGAGGAAGTTTTACAAGTAAAGGCATCACTTTACCCAAAGGAGCAAATTCATATAAAGTTAGAATTAGTTCAGCTAATGATAGATACTTGGGAATGGATTACCACTCTCGTTTTGCGCAATATGCACTTCCAATAACTGGTCAAGGTTTCAATATTAATCAAGATACACAAAATGTTGCGAAGGATTTACTACAGAGAATATATAATAAATTAATAAAACAAAAATTAGAAGATACTAAGTGGTCTACTCCTGAAACTAAGGGTGCTTATGAAACAAAATTGACAGAGATTAATAATTTACTTAGTTCAAAAATAAGTACCACAAGTAATTATAAAGAATCTGCTAAGTCACTTATTGAAAAATATAACTCTTTGAACAATAGAGATACAATTATTGCAGCAGCGAAAGCAGACTTAGAAAAAGCAGTGCAAGCAGAAAAAGCAGCAATCGCAGCAGATAATAGCTTAACAACAGAACAACGTAAAGAAAAAGAAAAAGCAGTAGATGCAGCGAAAACAGCAGAAGAAGCTAAGATTACAGAAGCAGAAAACGCTGATAAAGTAGCCGAAGCAAAAACAGCAGGTGTTAAAGCAGTTGAAGGAGTACACACACCAGGTGACTTAGATACTGTGAAAGCAGCAGCGAAAGCAGACTTAGAAAAAGCAGTGCAAGCAGAAAAAGCAGCAATCGCAGCAGATAATAGCTTAACAACAGAACAACGTAAAGAAAAAGAAAAAGCAGTAGATGCAGCGAAAACAGCAGAAGAAGCTAAGATTACAGAAGCAGAAAACGCTGATAAAGTAGCCGAAGCAAAAACAGCAGGTGTTAAAGCAGTTGAAGGAGTACACACACCAGGTGACTTAGATACTGTGAAAGCAGCAGCGAAAGCAGACTTAGAAAAAGCAGTGCAAGCAGAAAAAGCAGCAATCGCAGCAGATAATAGCTTAACAACAGAACAACGTAAAGAAAAAGAAAAAGCAGTAGATGCAGCGAAAACAGCAGAAGAAGCTAAGATTACAGAAGCAGAAAACGCTGATAAAGTAGCCGAAGCAAAAACAGCAGGTGTTAAAGCAGTTGAAGGAGTACACACACCAGGTGACTTAGATACTGTGAAAGCAGCAGCGAAAGCAGACTTAGAAAAAGCAGTGCAAGCAGAAAAAGCAGCAATCGCAGCAGATAATAGCTTAACAACAGAACAACGTAAAGAAAAAGAAAAAGCAGTAGATGCAGCGAAAACAGCAGAAGAAGCTAAGATTACAGAAGCAGAAAACGCTGATAAAGTAGCCGAAGCAAAAACAGCAGGTGAAGCTGCAGTCAAAGCAGTGCATGACAATGGTGACTTAGAAGCAAATAAAGAGGAAGCACTGGAAGCCATCCAAACAGCATCAGAAGCTAAGATTGCGTCAATTGATAAGAATGCTAAATTATCCGACGATGAAAAAGCCGCAGCGAAAGCCGAAGTAGCGCAAGCAGCTATCGCAGCCGTAAATGCTATTAATGAGGCGAAAGATCAAGAAGGCGTAGATGGCGCTCAAACTGCAGGAGTTAAAGCAATTGAAGCAGTAACTCCAGTAGGTAAAGAGAAAGCACTAGAAGCCATCCAAACAGCGTCAGAAGCTAAGATTGCCTCAATTGATAAGAATGCTAAATTGTCAGATGATGAAAAAGCAGCAGCGAAAGCCGAAGTAGCGAAAGCCGCTATCGCAGCCGTTAACGCTATCAATGAAGCGAAAGATCAAGATGGTGTAGATGCCGCTCAAACTACAGGAGTTAAAGCAATTGAAGCAGTAACTCCAGTAGGTAAAGAGAAAGCACTAGAAGCCATCCAAACAGCATCAGAAGCTAAGATTGCGTCAATTGATAAGAATGCTAAATTATCCGACGATGAAAAAGCCGCAGCGAAAGCCGAAGTAGCGCAAGCAGCTATCGCAGCCGTAAATGCTATTAATGAGGCGAAAGATCAAGAAGGCGTAGATGGCGCTCAAACTGCAGGAGTTAAAGCAATTGAAGCAGTAACTCCAGTAGGTAAAGAGAAAGCACTAGAAGCCATCCAAACAGCGTCAGAAGCTAAGATTGCCTCAATTGATAAGAATGCTAAATTATCCGACGATGAAAAAGCCGCAGCGAAAGCCGAAGTAGCGCAAGCAGCTATCGCAGCCGTAAATGCTATTAATGAGGCGAAAGATCAAGAAGGCGTAGATGGCGCTCAAACTGCAGGAGTTAAAGCAATTGAAGCAGTAACTCCAGTAGGTAAAGAGAAAGCACTAGAAGCCATCCAAACAGCGTCAGAAGCTAAGATTGCCTCAATTGATAAGAATGCTAAATTGTCAGATGATGAAAAAGCAGCAGCGAAAGCCGAAGTAGCGAAAGCCGCTATCGCAGCCGTTAACGCTATCAATGAAGCGAAAGATCAAGATGGTGTAGATGGCGCTCAAACTGCAGGAGTTAAAGCAATTGAAGCAGTAAATCCAGTAGGCAAAGAGAAAGCACTAGAAGCCATCCAAACAGCATCAGAAGCTAAGATTGCCTCAATTGATAAGAACGCTAAATTATCAGACGATGAAAAAGCCGCAGCGAAAGCCGAAGTAGCGAAAGCCGCTATCGCAGCCGTTAACGCTATCAATGAAGCGAAAGATCAAGAAGGCGTAGATGGCGCTCAAACTACAGGGGTTAAAGCAATTGAAGCAGTAACTCCAGTAGGTAAAGAGAAAGCACTAGAAGCCATCCAAACAGCGTCAGAAGCTAAGATTGCTTCAATTGATAAGAACGCTAAATTATCAGACGATGAAAAAGCAGCAGCGAAAGCCGAAGTAGCGAAAGCCGCTATCGCAGCCGTTAACGCTATCAATGAAGCGAAAGATCAAGAAGGCGTAGATGGCGCTCAAACTACAGGAGTTAAAGCAATTGAAGCAGTAACTCCAGTAGGTAAAGAGAAAGCCCTAGAAGTCATCCAAACAGCGTCAGAAGCTAAGATTGCCTCAATTGATAAGAACGCTAAATTATCAGACGATGAAAAAGCAGCAGCGAAAGCCGAAGTAGCGAAAGCCGCTATCGCAGCCGTTAACGCTATCAATGAAGCGAAAGATCAAGATGGTGTAGATGGCGCTCAAACTGCAGGAGTTAAAGCAATTGAAGCAGTAAATCCAGTAGGCAAAGAGAAAGCACTAGAAGCCATCCAAACAGCATCAGAAGCTAAGATTGCCTCAATTGATAAGAACGCTAAATTATCAGACGATGAAAAAGCCGCAGCGAAAGCCGAAGTAGCGAAAGCCGCTATCGCAGCCGTTAACGCTATCAATGAAGCGAAAGATCAAGAAGGCGTAGATGGCGCTCAAACTACAGGGGTTAAAGCAATTGAAGCAGTAACTCCAGTAGGTAAAGAGAAAGCACTAGAAGCCATCCAAACAGCGTCAGAAGCTAAGATTGCTTCAATTGATAAGAACGCTAAATTATCAGACGATGAAAAAGCAGCAGCGAAAGCCGAAGTAGCGAAAGCCGCTATCGCAGCCGTTAACGCTATCAATGAAGCGAAAGATCAAGAAGGCGTAGATGGCGCTCAAACTACAGGAGTTAAAGCAATTGAAGCAGTAACTCCAGTAGGTAAAGAGAAAGCCCTAGAAGTCATCCAAACAGCGTCAGAAGCTAAGATTGCCTCAATTGATAAGAACGCTAAATTGTCAGACGATGAGAAAGCAGCAGCGAAAGCCGAAGTAGCGAAAGCCGCTATCGCAGCCGTTAACGCTATCAATGAAGCGAAAGATCAAGATGGTGTAGATGGCGCTCAAACTGCAGGAGTTAAAGCAATTGAAGCAGTAACTCCAGTAGGCAAAGAGAAAGCACTGGAAGCCATCCAAACAGCGTCAGAAACTAAGATTGCGTCAATTGATAAGAACGCTAAATTGTCAGACGATGAAAAAGCAGCAGCGAAAGCCGAAGTAGCGAAAGCCGCCCTCGCAGCCGTTAATGCTATTAATGAGGCGAAAGATCAAGATGGTGTAGATGGAGCTCAAACTACAGGAGTTAAAGCAATTGAAGCAGTAACTCCAGTAGGTAAAGAGAAAGCGCTAGAAGCCATCCAAACAGCGTCAGAAGCTAAGATTGCGTCAATTGATAAGAACGCTAAATTGTCAGACGATGAAAAAGCAACAGCGAAAGCCGAAGTAGCGAAAGCCGCCCTCGCAGCCGTTAATGATATCAATGAAGCGAAAGATCAAGATGGTGTAGATGGCGCTCAAACTGCAGGAGTTAAAGCCATTGAAGCAGTAACTCCAGTAGGTAAAGAGAAAGCCCTAGAAGCCATCCAAACAGCGTCAGAATCTAAGATTGCCTCAATTGATAAGAATGCTAAATTGTCAGACGATGAAAAAGCAGCAGCGAAAGCCGAAGTAGCGAAAGCTGCCATCGCAGCAGTAAATGCTATCAATGAAGCGAAAGATCAAGCAGGAGTAGACAATGCTCAAACTACAGGAGTTAAAGCCATTGAAGCAGTAACTCCAGTAGGTAGAAGTATCACGGATGGCTCAGGCAACTTGATTACACCACCAACTGTAGAAGTTCCAGCCTATACAGATCCAGTAGGTACAAGTAGTACAGATGGCTCAGGCAACTTGATTACACCACCAACAGCAGAAGTCCCAGCCTATACAGATCCAGTAGGTACAAGCAGTACAGATGGCGCAGGTAACTTGATTACACCACCAACTGTAGAAGTTCCAGCCTATACAGATCCAGTAGGTACAAGTAGTACAGATGGCTCAGGCAACTTGATTACACCACCAACTGTAGAAGTTCCAGCCTATACAGATCCAGTAGGTACAAGCAGTACAGATGGCTCAGGCAACTTGATTACACCACCAACAGCAGAAGTCCCAGCCTATACAGATCCAGTAGGTACAAGCAGTACAGATGGCGCAGGTAACTTGATTACACCACCAACTGTAGAAGTTCCAGCCTATACAGATCCAGTAGGTACAAGTAGTACAGATGGCTCAGGCAACTTGATTACACCACCAACTGTAGAAGTTCCAGCCTATACAGATCCAGTAGGTACAAGCAGTACAGATGGCTCAGGCAACTTGATTACACCACCAACTGTAGAAGTTCCAGCCTATACAGATCCAGTAGGTACAAGTAGTACAGATGGCGCAGGTAACTTGATTACACCACCAACAGCAGAAGTCCCAGCCTATACAGATCCAGTAGGTACAAGCAGTACAGATGGCTCAGGCAACTTGATTACACCACCAACTACAGAAGTTCCAACCTATGTTGGAACTGTGAACGGTATTTCAGAAGAAACACCAGCTAAGCCAAATTATGATGGTAGCTCTAATGAAGTTTCAGAGGGAACGTCAAAATCTGATACTACAATAAATAAAGATCGACAACTTCCAAATACAGGAACACAACAATCAAATACGTCATTTATTGCAGCTCTCTTTGCAACTATGACTGGCGGACTTCTCATTTCAAGAAAACGGAGGGAGGAAGAGTAAAGACTTGTAGATTATGAAGTCAATAACAAGTGATTTGTGTAAAATCAGTAAAATGAGTTGATACACAACTAGCTTTGTTTAAATCAGAAAGCAACGTGTCTAGCGTTGCTTTTTGATTGCTTCTTTGTCAACTGTAGTAGGTTGAAGGAAAGCTAATACTCTTCGAAAATCAAAGAACAAACTAGGAAGCGAGTCACAGGCTGCTCAAAACACCGTTTTGAGGTTGTGGATAGAACTGACGAAGTCAGCTCAAAACACTGTTTTGAGGCTGTAGATAAGACTGACGAAGTCAGCTCAAAACACTGTTTTGAGGCTGTAGATAAGACTGACGAAGTCAGTAACATATATACGGCAAGGCTAAGCTGAAGTAGTTTGAATAGTATAAGATAGTGTGGATTATCTAATGCATGGAGTTGGATTTGAAGGTAAAATAGTCGATCGATGTTTAGATAGAATGTAGATTATTTCTTGCGTTTTATATCGAGGTGTGATATATTTTATATAGCGAAGTGCGATATATCGAACTGAATAGGAGATGGTTATAAATGGAATTAACGGATAAGATTCGTCGAGTTTATCTTCCCATGACGGAAACGGGTTTTTATATCTTGTTCTGTTTGCAAAAGGAGCGTCATGGTTATAGTATTACGCAAAAGGTCAAGGATATGACAGATTCGCAAGTCTTGATTAGTCCTGGAACTATGTATGGAACCTTATCAAAAATGGAAAAGGATGGTTTGATTTCCTTTGTCCGAGAAGAAGAAAAACGGAAAATCTATCAGATCACAGACTTGGGGCGCAAAGTCTTAGATATTGAATTGAAACGTATTGAACGGCTCTATAGAAACAGTCGGGAGGAAGGATGATGGAAAAGAAAATTGTTTATCGAATTTTTACAATTGCGGATTATGAGAGGGAGACTTTATACTTTAGAGAAATGCATGCTAAAGGCTGGAAACTTAGAAAAGTAAGCTATTCTATCTTATTGTTTGCGGTTAAGTATACTTTTGAAAAGTGTCAGCCTGAGCAGATGTCTTATCAGTTGGACTTTTATCCCATGAAAAAATCAGAGAGAGCCTCCTATTTACAACTATTTAAAGACTGTGGCTGGGAGCATATTACAAACTTTAATGGTTTTTCCTACTTTAGAAAAGCACATTCTGAAATTGAATCGGATGCGGAGTTTGAAATCTATAATGATGCGACCGGGAAGTTAGCTATGGTCAAACGCATTTTAACAATGCGGATGCTTCCTATTTTACTTCTCTTTTCAGCTCTACTACCGGTTTTTTCAAAGTTCCTCGGTAGAGGTAGTTATTTCAGTTGGGAAGTGTTTTTGATTTTCATAATAGATTGGGTTTTATTGATAGTTTTTGTGATTCAGATTTCTTATATTTTTTGGAAATTGTTTCAAAAGTGGAAAGAATTATCTAATAAATAACGTCAGGCATGTTTTCTAATTTTGGGGTAAGACAATGAATAGCAGAGTACAATTTCGGATCTTCACGATTCTTGATTTGGATAAGAAAGAAAAATATTTACATGAGATGCACTTGGAAGGTTGGAGGTATAGAACGAGTCGTTTTGGTTTGTTCTATTTTGACCAATGTCAACCAGACGATGTTATCTACTGTATCTATGATTCTAGATTTCTTAAAAAGTATAAGCATGAACTGCAAGATTTTAGAAATAGAGGTTGGGAATTGATAGAAACAGGTTTTTGTTCAATTTTTCGTAAACCAGCTTCTGATCTACTTTCAGAGGATCAAGTCTATATGAGTAAGGGGCTCAGATGGGAAGTCATGCGATATAGACTTCGTTCATGTGCAGCTACTTTCTTAGGTGGTTTGGTTGTTTGTATAAGTTTATTTAGAGAAGAACTTTCTATGTCTTTCTTCGTTATTTTTCTTTTATATGCTCTCTTGATTTCCTATCTAATCTATGGTTATTTCAGACTAAAAAGAAAATACCTAGTAGATAAACAGTAAGTTTCTAGGTCTTCAGACTGATTTTTAGCACTCTTTACAAAAGAGTGCTAATTTTTTGAGTTTTTATCTTGACATTCTCTTCTAAGGGTGTATAATAGAATCATAAGTTAGCACTTGAGGGTATCGAGTGCTAATCGATCAGACAGAGAGGAGTGATGAGATGGTTACAGAGCGTCAACAGGATATTTTAAATCTGATTATTGACATCTTTACCAAAACGCACGAACCTGTCGGATCCAAAGCCTTGCAAGAGTCTATTAACTCTAGCAGCGCAACCATTCGTAATGACATGGCGGCTCTAGAAAAGCAAGGTTTGCTTGAAAAGGCTCATACTTCAAGTGGTCGGATGCCAAGTGTTGCTGGTTTTCAGTACTATGTGAAACACTCACTGGATTTTGACCGACTGGCTGAAAATGAGGTTTATGAGATTGTTAAAGCCTTTGATCAGGAATTCTTCAAACTGGAGGATATTCTGCAAGAGGCCGCTAACCTACTGACAGACCTGAGTGGCTGTACGGTAGTAGCACTAGATGTTGAACCGAGCAGGCAACGTTTGACAGCCTTTGATATCGTTGTTTTGGGGCAACATACAGCCTTGGCAGTATTCACCCTAGACGAGTCTCGGACGGTTACCAGTCAGTTTCTGATTCCAAGGAACTTCTTGCAGGAGGATTTGCTGAAACTGAAGAATATCATTCAGGAACGTTTCCTCGGTCACACCGTTCTAGATATCCACTACAAGATTCGGACAGAGATTCCGCAGATTATCCAGCGTTACTTTACAACAACGGACAATGTCATGGATCTCTTTGAACACATCTTTAAAGAAATGTTTAACGAAAACATTGTGGTGGCGGGCAAGGTCAATCTTTTGAATTTTGCCAATCTAGCAGCCTATCAGTTCTTTGATCAACCGCAAAAGGTGGCCTTGGAGATTCGTGAGGGGCTGCATGAGGATCAGATGCAAAATGTCCGTGTTGCGGACAGTCAAGAGTCCTGTCTAGCAGATCTGGCGGTGATTAGTAGCAAGTTCCTCATTCCTTATCGGGGAGTTGGAATTCTAGCCATTATCGGTCCAGTTAATCTGGATTACCAACAGCTAATCAACCAAGTCAATGTGGTCAACCGTGTTTTGACCATGAAGTTGACAGATTTTTACCGCTATCTCAGCAGTAATCATTACGAAGTACATTAAGATTGAAATCATTAAAGGAGGCGAAAATGGCCCAAGATATAAAAAATGAAGAAGTAGAAGAAGTTCAAGAAGAGGAAGTTGTGGAAACAGCTGAAGAAACAGCTCCTGAGAAGTCTGAATTGGACTTGGCAAATGAACGTGCGGATGAGTTCGAAAATAAATACCTTCGTGCTCATGCAGAAATGCAAAATATCCAACGCCGTGCCAATGAAGAGCGTCAAAACTTGCAACGTTACCGTAGCCAAGACTTGGCAAAAGCAATTCTCCCTTCTTTGGACAACCTAGAGCGTGCCCTTGCAGTTGAAGGTTTGACAGACGATGTCAAAAAAGGATTGGAGATGGTGCAAGAGAGCTTGATTCACGCTTTGAAAGAAGAAGGAATCGAAGAAATCGCAGCTGACGGCGAATTTGACCATAACTACCATATGGCCATCCAAACTCTCCCAGCAGACGATGAACACCCAGCAGATACCATCGCCCAAGTTTTCCAAAAAGGCTACAAACTCCATGACCGCATCCTACGCCCAGCCATGGTAGTGGTTTATAACTAGGATACAAAGCCCGTAAAAAGCTCACAGTAAAAATAGGAGATTGACGAAGTGTTCGATGAACACAAGGAAATCTATCTTTTTTACCCAGAGCTTAGGGCGTGTTCGATTAGGCAATTCTGACGGTTGCTGAAGTAACTCGTCAGAAAACGGCAATCGCTATGACGTTTGCCTAGCCTCCTTACTAACTCGTCGTCGAAATAAAATCGATTTCGACTCCTCGTGTCGTAACATAAATACATTGAAAACTTGTCCGAAACGACACTAAACTATGAAAGAAAGATAAAAAGCAAGCCGGAGGCTTGCAAGGAAGATATTGCCCGCCGTGGTGAAAGTTTCAGTAGCTTTTGCTACTGAAACAGGGGATTTTTGAGACAATAGGCTCAAAAATAAGTGATGAAATCCCGTAGGGAGTTGCTCACGTCCCCACCACTTAAGGGGAATATCAAAAAAATCAAAATTAGAATTAAAATAACAAGGAGAAAAACACATGTCTAAAATTATCGGTATTGACTTAGGTACAACAAACTCAGCAGTTGCAGTTCTTGAAGGAACAGAAAGCAAAATCATCGCAAACCCAGAAGGAAACCGTACAACTCCATCTGTAGTTTCATTCAAAAATGGTGAAATCATCGTTGGTGATGCTGCAAAACGTCAAGCAGTTACAAACCCAGATACAGTTATCTCTATCAAATCTAAGATGGGTACTTCTGAAAAAGTTTCTGCTAACGGAAAAGAATACACTCCACAAGAAATCTCAGCTATGATTCTTCAATACTTGAAAGGTTATGCTGAAGACTACCTTGGTGAAAAAGTGACTAAAGCAGTTATCACAGTTCCAGCTTACTTTAACGATGCTCAACGTCAAGCAACTAAAGACGCTGGTAAAATCGCTGGTCTTGAAGTAGAACGTATTGTCAACGAACCAACTGCTGCGGCCCTTGCTTACGGTTTGGACAAGACTGATAAAGAAGAAAAAATCTTGGTATTTGACCTTGGTGGTGGTACATTCGACGTATCTATTCTTGAATTGGGTGACGGTGTCTTCGACGTATTGTCAACTGCAGGGGACAACAAACTTGGTGGTGACGACTTTGACCAAAAAATCATTGACCACTTGGTAGCAGAATTCAAAAAAGAAAACGGTATTGACTTGTCTACTGACAAGATGGCAATGCAACGTTTGAAAGATGCGGCTGAAAAAGCTAAGAAAGACCTTTCTGGTGTAACTTCAACACAAATCAGCTTGCCGTTTATCACTGCTGGTGAAGCTGGACCTCTTCACTTGGAAATGACCTTGACTCGTGCGAAATTTGACGATTTGACTCGTGACCTTGTAGAACGTACAAAAGTTCCAGTTCGTCAAGCCCTTTCAGATGCAGGTTTGAGCTTGTCAGAAATCGACGAAGTTATCCTTGTTGGTGGTTCAACTCGTATCCCTGCCGTTGTTGAAGCTGTTAAGGCTGAAACTGGTAAAGAACCAAACAAATCAGTAAACCCTGATGAAGTTGTTGCTATGGG